>JAIBBJ010000222.1 GCA_019694735.1 Gemmatimonadaceae bacterium
GCCGCCCCGGCATCCGAGCCGCCGCGGATCCCCGCTCCCTCCCCCCGGGAGGTGCGCTTGTACGACACGCAGCTGCTGGCCGCGATCCCCGACGGCGTGATCCTCACGGATCCCGCGGGTGTGGTGCGGCATTGGAACGACGAGGCCGCGCGACTGTTCGGGTGGACGGCGGTCGAGATGGAGGGGCGACCGCTCGCGGAGCGGTATCCGGTGTCGGCGCGCGCGACGATGCAGGAGCACCTGCGCGAGATCGCCCGCGGCGGGGAGTGGCGCGGCGAGTTCCTCGACGTGCACAAGGACGGCCGGCCGCTCTGGGTGGACACGCGGATGCGGCCGGTGCGCGACGAGGACGGCACGATCACGAGCCTGCTGATCCTCGCACGGCTGGCGCATGCGCCGCAGTCGGCGGACGAGGTGGAGTCGCGGCTGGTGGGCGACCTGCTGGACTCGATGCCGGGGCACGTGGCGCTGCTGGGGCCGGACGGCCGGATCCGCCGGGTGAACGCGGCGTGGGAGCGGTTCGCGCGGACGAACTCGCCGGACGGGGTGATGCCGAGCACGACGGTGCCGGGCTCGGACTACCTCGACGTGTGCCAGCGGAGCACGGGCGCGCGGAGCGCGGAGGCGATGCCGGCCGCGCGCGGCATCGAGGCGGTGCTCGCGGGGGCGCAGGAGCACTTCCGGCTGGAGTACCCGTGCGACGCGCCGACCGAGGAGCGGTGGTTCTCGATGGAGGTGACGCCGCTGCACCCGCGCGGGCGGGGCGCGATCGTCACGCACCGCGACATCACGGCGCGGCGGCGCAGCGAGCGGCTCGCGACGGCGCAGCGGGAGCAGGCGGAGTGGGCGCTCGCGGCGTACAACCGGATCTTCGCGCTGATCGCGACCGGCGCCGACCTCGAGCGCACGCTCGACGAGGTGGTGCGGCTGGTGGAGGAGCAGCTGCCGGGGACGCTCTGCTCGATCCTCATCGCCGACCCGGTGGGCCACACGCTGCGTTTCGGCGCGGGCCCCTCGCTGCCGATGGCGTACAACCGGGCGGTGGACGGCGTACCGATCAGCCCGACGGCAGGGTCGTGCGGGACGGCGGCATTCCGCCGGCATCCGGTGGCGGTGGCGGACATCGCGACCGACCCGCTCTGGGCCGACTACCGCGACGTCGCGCTCGCGCACGGGCTGCGGGCGTGCATCTCGACGCCGATCTTCGCGAGCGGGAACGTGCCGGGGCAGGAGCGCGGGTCGGTGCTGGGCACGTTCGCGCTGTACGACCGGGAGCCGCGGGCGCGGAGCGCGGAGACGACGCGGATGATGGAAGCGGCGCACCTGGCCGGCGTGGCGATCGAGCGGGCGCAGGCGGAGAAGGCGCTGCGGGAGAGCGAGGCGCGGTTCCGCGCGGTGCTCGACTCGTCGGCGGCGGCGGTGTGCCTGCGCGACCTCGAGGGGCGGTACCTGCTCGTGAACCGGGCCGCGGCGCGGATGTTCGGGCGGGCGGCGGAGGAGTGGCGGGGCCTGCGCGCGCGCGACGTGCTGCCGCTGACGCTCGCCGCCGCGTGCGACCGCGCGGACCGCGCGGTGCGGATCACGCTGAGCCACGTGGACGAGGAGATCACGACGCGGGTGGGCGACACGGACCTCACGGTCGTCGCCACGCACTTCCCGCTGGTGGACCGCACGGGGGTGCCGTACGCGGTGGGGAGCATGCTCACCGATGTCACGGCGCTGGACCGGACGCGGCAGGAGCTGGGGCGGCTCTGGATGAACGCGCCGGACCTGCTCTGCGTGGCAACGTTCGACGGGCGGTTCCGCGACGTGAACCCGGCGTGGACGGAGCGGCTGGGGTGGAGCCGCGAGGAACTGCTTGAGCGGCCGATCCTGGAGCTGGTGCATCCGGACGACATCCGGGCGCTGCGACGGGTGCAGCGGCGGCTGCTGCGCGGGGAGGCGGTGCGGCACGCGGAGAGCCGCTACCGCTGCCGCGACGGGACGTACCGCACCTTCTCGTGGAACGCGGTGGCGATCCCCGGGGAGCGGAGCTTCCACGGGCTCGCGCGCGACGTGACCGAGGAGCACCGGCTCTCGGAGCAGGTGCGGCAGTCGGCGAAGATGGAGGCGGTGGGCCAGCTCGCGAGCGGGGTGGCGCACGACTTCAACAACCTGCTGACGGTGATCAACGGGTACGCCGAGCTGCTGCTCGGCGAGCTCCCGCCGGGCGACGCGCACCGCGACGCCCTGGGGCAGATGCGCACGGCGGGCCAGCGCGCCGCGGAGCTGACGGCGCAGCTGCTCGCCTTCAGCCGCAAGGCGATCGTGGAGCCGCGGGTGCTCGACGTGAACCGGAGCATCGAGAGCGCGGCGCGGATGCTGCGGCGGATCATCGGCGAGGACGTGATCCTGGAGACGGCGCTGCATCCGGTGCCGTCGGTGCGGATCGACCCGGGGCAGCTGGAGCAGGTGTTCATGAACCTCGCGGTGAACGCGCGCGACGCGATGCCGCTCGGCGGGCGGCTGCGCATCGCGACCGACGTGGTGGTCCTCACGGCGCCGGACGCGTCGGGGCCGGCGGACCTCCCGGCGGGCCGGTACGTGCGGATCCGCGTGTCCGACACCGGGAGCGGGATGACGGCGGAGGTGAAGTCGCACCTCTTCGAGCCCTTCTACACGACGAAGGGACTCGGCAAGGGGACGGGGCTCGGGCTGGCGACGGTGTACGGGATCATCCGGCAGGCGGGCGGGACGATCACGGTGGAGAGCGAGCCGGGCGAGGGGGCGACGTTCAACATCGTGCTGCGCGCGGTGCAGGCGGCGGGCACGGCGGCGGCGGCGGAGGCGCCGACCACATCGCCGCGGGGCACCGAGACGGTGCTGGTGGCGGAGGACGAGGAAGGGGTGCGGCGGGTGGCGCGGACGATCCTCGCGCGGCAGGGCTACACGGTGCTGGAGGCGGCGAACGGGCAGGCGGCGCTGCGTGTCGCGGAGTCGCATCCGTCCCCGATCCACCTGCTCCTGACGGACGTGGTGATGCCGGACCTCGGCGGGCGGGCGCTGGCGGAGGCGGTGCGGGAGGCGCGGCCGGCGATCCGGGTGCTGTACATGAGCGGTTACATGGACGACGCGGTGCTGCGGCACGGCGTGGCGTCGGCGAACGACCAGTTCGTGCAGAAGCCGTTCGCGCCGCACCAGCTGGCCCGGCGGGTGCGGGAGGCGCTGGATGCGACGGAGGGGGAGGGCGCGCCGTCGGCGTGAGCGGGCGGCCC
>JAIBBJ010000120.1 GCA_019694735.1 Gemmatimonadaceae bacterium
GCCCCGGCCCCGGCGGTCGAGCCCGCCGCGCCCGCCCCGACGCCGGTCGTCGAGCCCGTCCGCGAGGCCCCGCGCCTCGAGGCGGCCGCGCCGCGCGCCGCGTTCGCGGTCCAGTCCCAGCAGCCGCGCATCAACGTCGAGTTCGTCGATACGCCGATCCGCGAGGTCATCGGCTTCTTCTCCACGTTCTCCGGCCGCACGATCATCACCGGGTCGAGCGTCACCGGCTCGGTGACCGCGAACATCCCAGGCCAGCCCTGGGACATCGCGCTCAGCAAGATCCTGCAGGCGAACGGCCTCTCGGCGGTCGAGGACTCGACCGGCATCATCACGATCGACAGCTACAAGAACCTCGCCGCCCGCGTCGCCGCCGAGCCGCTCGTCTCGCGCGTGGTGCCGGTGAACTACGCGAAGGCCAGCGAGCTCGCCGTCACGCTCCGCCAGATCATCGCCGCCTGCTCGTCCGGCGCGGCCGGCGCTGCGCCGGCCGACGGCGCCGCCCCTCCGGCCGATGGGGGCGCGGCCCCCGCCGCCGACCCGGCGCAGCCGGCCACGAACACCTGCGGCCGCGGCACCGTGGCGGTCGAGGAGAAGACCAACACGCTGATCATCACGGAGTCGGTCTCGCGCCTCCCGGAGATCGTCGAGTACGTGCGTGACCTCGACAAGCGCACGCCGCAGGTCGCGATCCGCGCCAAGATCATCGCCGTGGACCGCACCGCCACCGAGGAGCTCGGCCTCTCGTACGACGTCGGCTCGACCGGCACGTACTGGAACACGCTGGGCAGCCGCGGCACGCAAGGGGAGTTCCAGGTGGACCTCGGTGGGGACGCCTTCGCCGGCGTCGCCAACGCGAACCGCCTCTTCAGCTCCACCGCCGCGCTCTCGCTGATCTTCAACACCGCGATCAACGGGTACAACTTCACCGCGTTCGTCGACGCGCTCCGGTCCGAGGAGCTCTCCGACGTCCAGGCGGAGCCCAGCACGACGACGATCGACAACCGCAAGGCCACGCTCTTCGCGGGCAACGAGATCTCGTTCCTCCTCACGCCGCCGGTCCCGGCGGGCCAGATCCAGGCCGTGGCGCCGCAGATCTCCCGCCTCAAGGTCGGCATCTCGCTCGAGGTGACGCCCCACGTCACCGCGAACCGTCAGATCGCGATGGACATCTCGGCGACGCAGCAGGCGCTCCTCAACACCACCGAGGCGGGGCCGAACATCTCCGAGCGCGCCGCGACCAACCAGGTCCTCGTCGCCGATGGCGAGACCGCGGTCATCGCCGGCCTCACGCAGACGCAGGTCACCAAGCTCCGCACCGGCATCCCGTGGCTCATGGACGTCCCCTACATCGGGCGCCTCTTCAGCCAGACCCGCACGGTCGAGCGCAAGCAGGACCTCCTGATCCTCGTCACGCCGCACATCGTCGACGAAGGCGAGATCGTCCGGCGCTGAGCCGCGAGCTCGACGGCAGTCGGAAGGAGGGCGGGCCGCTCGGCCCGCCCTCCTTCGTGTTCCCACTAGATTGACGCCACCCACCCTCCGCGAACGTTCCCACCGCCCGGGCGATGCCGCACCTGACCTTCCACACTGCCGGTGAGTCGCATGGGCCGGCCCTCACCGCCCTCGTCGAGGGCGTCCCGGCCGGGCTCCCCCTGCTGGCCGAGCACGTGGATGCACAGCTCGCCCGCCGCCAGATGGGCTACGGACGCGGACGGCGGATGGTCATCGAGACCGATCGGATCCAGTTCCTGGCCGGCGTCCGAGCCGGGCGCACCCTTGGCGGGCCCGTGGCGATGCAGGTCGCGAACAAGGACTGGCGCAACTGGGAGGCCATCATGGATCCCGCGCCGCGGCCCGAGGACGAGACGCCGGAGGGCCGGAAGCGCCAAGTGACGCGCGTCCGCCCCGGCCACGCCGACCTCGCCGGTTACCTCAAGTACGACCGCGAGGACGCGCGCGACATCCTCGAGCGCGCCTCAGCCCGCGAGACGACCGCCCGCGTCGCCGCCGGTGCCGTCGCGCGCCGCCTCCTCGAGGAGCTCGGCATCCGCATCGGCTCGCACCTCCTGCACCTCGGGGGCGTGGATGCCGCGGTCCCTGCGACGCTGCCCGACGACCTCAATGCCGCGGCCGACGTCTCGCCCCTGCGCTGTCTCGACCGGATGGCCGAGCAGGAGATGATCGCCCGCGTCGACGCCGCCAAGAAGGCGGGCGACACCCTCGGCGGGATCTGCGAGGTCGTCGTGACCGGGCTGCCGGTCGGGCTCGGCTCGCACGTGAGCTGGGACCGGAAGCTCGACGGCCGGCTCGCGCAGGCGATCTGCTCGATCCATGCCGTGAAGGGCGTCGAGATGGGCATGGGCTTCGGCCTCGCCCGCGTGAAGGGCTCGGAGGCGCACGACGCGATCGACCCGGCGCCCGGGCGGCCGCACACGGGGAACGTGGCGCGGCGCAGCAATCGCGCGGGCGGCCTCGAGGGCGGGATCACGACCGGCGAGCCGCTGATACTCCGGGTGGCGATGAAGCCGATCGCGACGCTCATGAGCCCGCTCCCGACGATCGATGCGCGCACGGGCGCCGTCGCCGATGCGGCGGCCGAGCGGAGCGACGTCACCGCGGTGCCGGCGATGGGCGTCATCGCCGAGGCGATGACCGCCCTCGTGCTCGCGGATGCGGTGCTCGAGAAGTTCGGCGGCGATTCGCTTGGCGAGGTGCGGCGCAACTTCGAGGGCTACCTCGCGCGGGTGGCCTCCCGGATCGGTGGCTGAGGAGGCGGGGCCTCCGACGGCCCCCGCGCCGATCACCGCTCACGCGGCCGCGCTGCAGCGCCACATCGTCCTCCTGGGCCTCCCGGGGGCCGGGAAGAGCACGATCGGTCCGCTCGTGGCGCGCCGGATGGGCCGCCGCTACGTGGATCTCGATGACCTGATCCAGAGCGCGGCGGGCAAGCAGGTCGGGCGGATCTTCGCCGAGGACGGGGAGGCGGCCTTCCGCGAGATGGAACACGCGCTCGGCCGTCGGCTGCTCACCGACGACCGGCGCCCCGTCGTGCTCTCCCCCGGCGGCGGCTGGGTGGAGGATCCGGCGAATCGGGCGTTGCTCGGCCAGTCCGTCCTGTCGGTCTATCTTCGGGTGGATCCGGACGTCGCGCTCGCGAGGATGGGGGAGGCCGTCGAGACTCGGCCGTTGCTGGCGGGGCCGCATCCGCTGCAGAAAGTGCGTGAGCTTCTCGCGCGTCGAGAAACGTTCTATCTGCAAGCGCAGCATACGGTTAACAACGGAACGATGTCACCGGATGAGGCGGCCTCATATATAGTAGCGCTTGCCCTCGGCAGATGAGCGGACTAGGATAGCCGTCCTTATGGCAAGCACCCGGAAGACCGCTGCGAAGAAGGCGGCGAAGAAGGCCCCCAAGGCGAAGGCCAAGTCGGCCGGCCGCCGCCTCGCGGTCGAGGAGCCCGAACTCCCGCATGACGAGGAGGCCGCCCGGCACGCGGCGGGCAAGGCGTTGGTGATCGTCGAGTCGCCCGCCAAGGCGAAGACCATCGGCAAGTACCTGGGGAGCGGGTACGCGGTGAAGGCGACCGTCGGCCACATCCGCGACCTCCCGGTGAAGAACATCGGCATCGACACCGAGCAGGGATTCGAGCCGCAGTACGTCACGATCCCCGGCAAGGAGAAGACCGTCGCCGAGCTGAAGAGCGCGGCGAAGACGGCGAACTCCGTGTTCATCGCGACCGACCCGGACCGCGAGGGGGAGGCGATCGCGTGGCATGTCGAGCAGCAGATCAAGGGGCGGCAGGCCCCGCCGATCAAGCGCGCGCTCTTCTACGAGATCACGAAGGACGCGGTGAAGAAGGCGCTCACCGAAGCGAAGGCGATCGACCAGCGCAAGGTGGACGCGCAGCAGGCGCGCCGCGTGCTGGACCGGCTCGTCGGCTACAAGGCGAGCCCGGTGCTGTGGAAGACGGTCAAGAAGGGACTCTCGGCCGGGCGCGTGCAGACGGTGGCCCTGCGGCTGCTGGTGGAGCGTGAGCGGGAGATCCGCGCGTTCGTCCCGAAGGAGTATTGGACGATCGCGGCGCAGCTGGAGCACGAGGGACAGGCGTTCACTGCGAAGCTGCACCACCTCGACGGGCAGAAGCCCGAGATCGGCAACGCGGCGGCGGCGGAGGCGATCCTGACCGACCTGCGGCCGCGCCAGCACTTCGATGTCACCGACATCAAGCGGCGCGAGCGCCGGAAGCGGCCGGAGGCGCCCTTCAAGACCAGCACGCTGCAGCAGGAGGCGGCGAAGAAGCTGGGCTTCGGCTCCAAGCGCACGATGCGCCTCGCCCAGAACCTGTACGAGGGCGTCGCGCTCTCGACGGCCGAGGGTGCGGTGGGCCTGATCACGTACATGCGCACGGACCATGTGCGCGTGGCGGAGACCGCGGCCTCGGCGGCGCGCGAGCATCTGGCGGCGACCTTCCCGAAGGCCTTCCTCGCCGACGGCCCCCAGCTCTTCGCCGACGCGAAGGATGACGCGGCGCAGGGGGCGCACGAGGGCATCCGGCCCACCGACCCGGCTCGGACGCCGGAGAGCGTGGCCAAGTACCTCACGCCCGAGCAGCTCAAGCTGTACACGCTCATCTGGCAGCGCTTCATGGCGAGCCAGATGGCGCCGGCGGTGTTCGACACCACGACGGTGGACTTCGACCTCGGCCGCTACCTGTTCCGGGCGACCGGCTCGGTGGTGAAGTTCCAGGGGTTCCTCGCGCTGTACAAGGAAGCGCGCGAGGAGGGCGAGTCTCGTGCGCTCGAGGACGAGCAGGCGTTGCCGGCGATCGAGCTGCGGGAGCGCGTACCGGTGCGGTCGATCGACCCGACGCAGCACTTCACCGAGCCGCCGCCGCGCTACTCCGAGGCCTCGCTCGTGAAGGAGCTCGAGAAGCGGGGGATCGGCCGGCCGTCGACGTACGCGAGCATCATCTCGACCCTCACCGAGCGCCACTACGCGGAACTGCAGCAACGGCGCTTCTTCCCCACGCCCCTCGGCGAGAGCGTCGAGAAGGTGATGGTGAAGCAGTTCCCGCGCGAGTTCGACGTCGGCTTCACCGCGACCATGGAGGAGGAGCTCGACAAGGTCGAGGAGGGCGCGATGCGGTGGCAGCAGGTGCTCGAGGAGTTCTGGGAGCCGTTCGAGGCGAAGGTCGAGTCCGTGGACGCCGAGGCGCTCATCCGCGAGGCGCACGACCTCTCGGCCCTCGAGAAGGAGCGCTGCCCCACCTGCGGTGGCCGCCTCCTCCCGAAGGGCGGCTTCTTCGGGCCGTTCGTGGCCTGCGAGCACCATCCGAAGACCTGCAAGTACACCCGCCCGTTGAAGGGCGAGCGCGTGCCGGCGCAGATGACCGACTATCCCTGCCCGGTCTGCGGCAAGCCGATGGTCGTCCGGCGCTCCCGCTCGGGCGAGTTCCTCGGCTGCTCGACCTTCCCGAAGTGCCGGGGCACGAAGTCCATGCCGACCGGTGTGAAGTGTCCGAAGGACGGCGGGGACATCGCGGCGCGGCGCTCGAAGAAGCGCGGCAAGGCGTTCTACGGCTGCGAGAACTACCCGAACTGCGACTTCGTCTGCTGGGACAAGCCGGTCATCGACAAGTGCCCGGACTGCGGTTTCGCGGGCGCGGAGGCGAAGTCCTCCAAGACGCGGGGCCACTACCGCCGCTGCCTCAAGTGCCAGAACGAATGGGACGTCGAGGCACCGGACGGGGCGGATGCGGAGTCGGAGGCCGCGACGGCGTGACGCAGGACGCGATCCACGTGGTCGGGGGCGGCCTCGCGGGAAGCGAGGCCGCCTTTCAATTGGCGGCCCGCGGGCACCGCGTGGTGCTGCACGAGATGCGCGGCGCCCCGGGAGGCCGCGGCACCCCGGCGCACCGCACCGAGGGGCTGGCGGAGCTCGTCTGCTCGAACACGTTCAAGAGCACCGACGTCACCAATGCACACGGCCTCCTCAAGGCCGAGATGCGCGCCCTCGGCTCCATCGTCCTCGAGGCGGCCGATGCGGCGCGCATCCCGGCCGGGACGGCGCTGGCGGTGGACCGCGAGCTGTTCAGCGCCGCGGTGCATGCCCGGGTCCACGCGCACCCGAACATCACCGTCGTGCGTGACGAGGTGACGATGCTCCCCGCGGTCGGGATCGTCGCGACGGGCCCCCTGACGAGTGACGCGCTCGCCGACGCGATCGCCGCGCGCGTCGGGGCGCGGTCGCTCGCGTTCTACGACGCTATCGCGCCGGTGATCGCGGCCGAGTCGATCGACACGTCGGTCGCCTTCCGCGCCGCGCGCTGGGGCAAGGAGACCATGGAGGAGGCCGGGCCCGAGGGTGCGTACCTCAACTGCCCGATGGACCGGGCGGAGTACGACGCGTTCATCGCGGCGATGACCGCGGCCGACCTCTACCACTCGCACGCCTTCGAGGACATCCCGTACTTCGAGGGGTGCATGCCGGTGGAGGAGATGGCGCGCCGCGGGTCGGAGACGCTGCGCCACGGGCCGATGCGTCCGGTGGGCCTCCGCGACCCGCGGACGGGGCGACGGCCGTGGGCGGTGCTCCAGCTGCGGCAGGAGGACCGTGCCGGCCGGATGTGGAACCTGGTCGGCTGCCAGACGCGCATGCGCTACCCGGAGCAGACCGCCGTCTTCCGGCTCGTGCCCGGCCTCCAGCACGCCGAGTTCCTGCGCTTCGGGAGCATCCACCGCAACTCGTACCTGAACGCCCCCGCGACGCTCACGCCGCACCTCGCCCTGCGGGACTCCGCCACCACGCTCTTCGCCGGCCAGCTGACCGGGGTCGAGGGCTACACGGAGAGCACCGCGACGGGGATCCTCGCCGCGATCAACCTGGACCGGCTGGTCCGCGGCCTCGCCCCGGTCCTGCCGCCGCCGACGACGATGCTGGGGGCGCTGCTCCGGCACCTGCGCGAGGCGGACCCGGCGCACTTCCAGCCGATGAACGCGAACTTCGGCCTGCTCGAGGAGCTCCCCGTCCCGCCCCGGGACAAGGCCCTCAAGCGGGCGCAGTACGCGGAGCGGGCGTTACGAACCCTCGAGGACTGGCGTCAGGATTCAGGAGTCGTGCGTCCCCCGGTGGCGGAGGCGGTCCCGTGAAGAAGCTCATCATCCTGATCGTGCTGGTGGCGGGCGGCCTCTGGCTCTATGGCCGGAAGCTCCCGGCGGATCTCGAGACCCGGAGCTCGGTGACGCTCGTCGCCCGGGCGGACACGGTGTTCCAGACGATCCGCAAGATCGGCAACAACCCGCTCTGGTGGTCCGAGCTGAAATCGGTCCGTCAGGTGCCGGGCCGACGCCGCGAGACGTGGGAACAGAACATGGGGGGCGGCATCGGACTCGTGACGATCGAGATCACGCAGCTCGTCGACGGCCAGATCATGACGACCCAGACGACCGGTGCCGAGGAGGACGGGGAGACCGGGCCCGACTGGACCGGCAGCTGGAACTTCCGCGTCACCAACACCGCGGCGGGCACCCGCGTCACGATGACCGAGACGCTGCACATCGAGCCGCCGTTCCTGCGCATCTGGATGAAGGTGCGGGGCCGCTACCGCACGGTGGACACGTACCTCACGTCGCTGGCAGGCCAGTTCGGCGAGATCGCGACCCCGCAGCACGGCGACCGCTGACGTGGGCGCGGACGCTCCCGCCGTCGCGGGCGCGATCGCCGAGTTCCTGGAGCACCTCGAGAAGGAACGCGACGTCTCGCCGCACACGCTCCTGGCCTACCGCCGCGACCTCGCGGGGTTCGAGGCGTTCCTCCGCGCGCATCTCGGTGTCGCCGAGGTGGCGTGGGAGCGTGTGGATCGCCTGACGATGCGCAGTTGGCTCGCGCACCTCGCCAAGCGCGGGCTGTCGCGCCGATCGAGCGCGCGTGCGCTCTCGGCGGTACGCAGCTTCTACCGCTTCCTGCACCGCGCCGACCGCGTGGAGGTCAACCCGGCGCGCGCGGTGGGGGCCCCGAAGTTCGACCGGCACCTGCCCGGGCACCTCGACCGCGTGCAGGTCGAGACGCTGCTCGACGCGGCGGCCACGCGCGCGCAGGACGGGCGGTTCACCCGGGTCCGCGACTGGGCGATCCTCGAGCTCTTCTACTCGGCCGGGCTGCGACTCTCCGAGCTCCGCGGGGTCAATCGCGGCGACCTCGACCTGCTCGGCGGGATGGTGAAGGTGCGCGGCAAGGGCCGGAAGGAGCGCATCGTGCCCATCGGGGGGCCGGCGCAGCGCGCGCTGCGCGAGTACGAGCGCGTGCGCGAGGCGCGCATCGGGCAGGTCGGGCCCACCGCGGAGCGCACCGCCTGGTTCCTCTCGCAGCGCGGACGCCGCATCAGCGCGAAGGCGCTCCATGACGCCGTCGTCGCGCGGCTCGCCGAGGTGGACGAGGGCGCGGGACTCAGCGCGCACTCGCTCCGCCACACCTTCGCGACGCACCTGCTCGACCAGGGGGCCGACCTGCGGGCGGTCCAGGAACTGCTCGGGCACGCCAGCATCAGTACGACGCAGATCTACACGCACACCAGCGTCGAGCGCCTGAAGCAGGTACACCGCGCCGCGCATCCTCGCGCGTAGCCCGCGCGCTGCGCCGCGCCGGAGTGCGGTGTCAGCGGAGCGGCCACTCGAGGGCGTGCAGCGCCGTCTCGGGCAGCGTGGTCCCCAGGTCGCGGGCGAGGCCGATCCGTACGCCCTCGCGGCGCAGCCCCTCGAGGGCCCGCTCGGTGCCTGGGCGGATCAGGATCGCGTCGGGGCCGCGCTCGGGGCGGCAGGCGCCGAGGTCGAGCACGGTGAGCGGGAGCTGCTGGGTGACGGCCTGATAGCGCAGCGGGAGCGCGACGTAGTCCTCGTTGACGCAGATCGCGCGTGGCCCGCCGGCCGTCATCGCGCGCGCGATGGCGGACCACCGGGTGCGGCGCGGTCGGGCCGCCTCGGCGAGGACGCCGGTGAGCACCGCCCAGCCGAGGCTGCCGACGAGCACTGCCGTCCGCCACCGCTGCGGCGCGCGCGCCACGAGGCTGCCGAGGAGGATCCACCACGCGGGCAGCGTGATGATGAGGTAGCGGGCGACCCAGAGCGGCCGGCCCGTCAGCGTCCCGGCGAAGGGGACGAGCAGCAGCGGCAGGTAGGCCGAGACGACCACCAGGCGCAGCGGCGCCCCGAGGCGGGCGCCCGGGACGGCCTCCGGGTCGGCGGCGAGCGGGTCGCGCGGGCCGGGAAGCGTCTCCCGCAGCGCGACGCCGAGGGCGACGAGCAGCAGCGCCAGGACGGCGAGCCCGCCGAGCGGCGTGCCGAAGGTGCCGACGACCTGTGAGGCGAACGAGACCAGGTCCTGCAGGTAGCGCGGCCGGATCCACTCGGCGTTGGCCGCGAATGGCCGGTTGCCGCCGGCGGCGACCACCGCGAGGAGCCAGGCGCCGAGGGCGATCGCCGCCGGGAGCACGGTGAGGACCGCCGTGCGGAGGCGGTCGCCCATGAGCCCGCGTGAGGCCCGCAGCAGGCCGGCGGCGACGGCGAACGCGGCGAACGCCCCGAAGTAGTGGAGCATCACCACGGCGACGAGGCCGACCGCCGTGAGGGCGCGGCGGCCGTGCGCGGCGGCCAGGAGCACCAGGGCCATCGCGAGCGCGACCGGTGCGTAGGCGCGGAGTTCGCTGCTCATCGCGAGCAGGAGCGGGCTGACCGCCGCGAACGCGGCCGCCGCCACGGCGGCGGTCCAGTCGCGCCGCACGGCCCGAGCGGCCATCGCGACGACGGGGACGGTGGCGACGGCGCAGAGGGTCGGGAGGAGGCGCATCCACGCCAGCCCGAAGCCGCCCAGGCGCGTCCAGCCCCACAGCAGGAGGTAGAATCCCGGCGGGTTGGTCTGGTCGGCGAGGGCACGCCGCCAGAGTTCGCCGGGATCCTGCGACGCGAGGACGATGCTGAACGCCTCGTCGAACCACGGTTCCTCGGCGGTCAGGCCGGGGAGGCGCAACGCGGCCGCCGCCACGGTGATGGCGACGAGGGCCCAGCGCGCCCAGGCGGGCGGGGTGTCCGGCTCTCGGGTGGGGGCCACGGGCCTTATATTACTCGGATGACGCGCACGAGCTTCCACGCTACCACCATCCTGTGCGTCCGCAAGGACGGCCGGGTCGCCATCGGCGGCGACGGCCAGGTCTCGGTGGGCGACACGGTGATGAAGTCCGGGGCGGTGAAGGTGCGCCCCCTGGCGAGCGGGCGGGTGGTGGCGGGGTTCGCGGGCGCGGCGGCTGACGCCCTCACGCTCTTCGAGAAGTTCGAGGAGAAGCTGGAGCGGCACCCGGGGAACCTCGCCAAGGCCGCGGTGGAGTTGGCGAAGGAGTGGCGGTCGGATCGCGCGCTGCGCCGGCTCGAGGCGCTGCTGATCGTGGCCGACCGCGACCACGGCTACATGCTGAGCGGGACGGGCGAGCTCATCGAGCCCGATGACGGCATCCTCGCCATCGGCAGCGGCGGATCGTACGCGCTCGCGGCGGCGCGCGCCCTCGTGCGCGAGACGGCGCTCGGCCCGCGCGAGGTGGTGCAGCGTGCGCTCGCGATCGCCGGCGAGATCTGCGTGTACACGAACACGCAGATCACGGTCATCGAGCCGAGCGCCTGAGATGGCCTCCCCGCGCACGGAGCAGGCGCTCGCGCGCCTCGCCGACCTGTCCCCCCGGAAGATCGTCGCCGAGCTCGACCGCTACATCGTCGGGCAATCGGAGGCGAAGAAGGCGATCGCGATCGCGCTGCGGAACCGCTGGCGGCGCCAGCGCGCGCCGGAGGGGATCCGCGAGGAGATCGCCCCCAACAACATCATCCTCATCGGCCCGACGGGCGTGGGCAAGACGGAGATCGCGCGGCGCCTGGCGAAGCTGTCGGGGGCCCCGTTCATCAAGGTCGAGGCCTCGAAGTTCACCGAGGTCGGCTATGTCGGCCGCGACGTCGAGGGGATGGTCCGCGACCTGGTGGAGAGCGCGATCGACCTGATGCGCTCGGAGCGCGAGTCGGAGGTGGAGGACCTCGCCAACGACCGGGTGGACGAGCGGCTGCTCGACCTGCTGCTGCCCCCGCCCGCCGAGGAGCGGCCCGCCGCGGCGGCGGAGGCCGGGCGGGTGTTCGTCGCCGGCCCCGAGGGACAGGTCACGCAGGAACAGGAACTCGCGCGGGAGCGCCACAAGCGCACGCGCGAGAAGCTCAAGCAGCTGCTGCGCGACGGCCAGCTGGAGCAGCGCGAGGTGGAGGTCGAGGTCCAGCAGGCGTCACCGATGGTGGACCAGCTGGGCCAGCAGGGCGGCTCGGAGTCGATGGGCAACTTCGCCGAGATGCTCTCGGAGCTGCTGCCGAAGAAGACCAAGAAGCGTACCGTTCCGGTGAGCGAGGCCCGGCGGATCCTGCTCGACCAGGAGTTCGACAAGCTCATCAACCTCGACGACGTCGTCGCCGACGCGCTCGAGCGGGTGGAGAACCTCGGGATCATCTTCCTCGACGAGATCGACAAGATCGCGGGCGGGAAGGGGGACTTCGGCGGGCCCGACGTCTCGCGGGAGGGGGTGCAGCGCGACCTCCTGCCGATCGTCGAGGGGTCGAACGTCCAGACGAAGTACGGGATGGTGAAGACCGACCACATCCTCTTCGTCGCGGCGGGGGCCTTCCACGTCTCGAAGCCGAGCGACCTGATCCCGGAGCTGCAGGGGCGGTTCCCGATCCGGGTGGAGCTCAAGCCGCTCACCGAGGCGGACTTCGTGCGGATCATGACCGAACCGGAGAACGCGCTCACCAAGCAGTACGCGGCGCTGGTGAAGGCGGAGGGCGCGGAGCTCGCGTTCTCCGCCGACGGGGTCGCCGAGATCGCGCGGATCGCGGCGCGGGTGAACGCGCGGATGGAGAACATCGGCGCGCGCCGCCTGCACACGGTGATGACGACGCTCCTCGAGGAGCTGCTCTACGAGCTGCCCGAGCGGGGCACCGCGGCGGCGACCGTCGACGGCGCGATGGTGCGCCAGCGGCTCGCCGCGATCGCGGAGGACGAGGACCTCCGCAAGTACATCCTCTGAGGGCGCCCGCATGACCGAGCACCGCGACTTCCTCGCGATCCCGGACTTCAGCACGGACGAGCTGGAGGGCCTGCTGCGTCTCGCGCGCCGCATGCAGCGCGGCGAGTACCGGGCGCGCCCGCTCGAGGGGATGGCGTTCGCGATGCTCTTCATGAAGTCCTCGACCCGCACCCGCGTGAGCTTCGAGGTCGGTGCCTGGCAGCTCGGGGCACACCCGATCTTCCTCACCCCGCGCGACGTGCAGCTCGGGCGCGGCGAGGCCGTGAACGACACGGCGCGCGTGCTCGATCGCATGGTGGACGGGATGATGATCCGCACCTTCGCGCACGCCGACGTCGAGGAGTTCGCGCGCTACTCCGCCGTGCCGGTGATCAACGGGCTCACCGACCTCCAGCACCCCTGCCAGATCCTCGCCGACCTGCTGACGGTCCAGCAGCACCTCGGCACGCTCCGCCGCAAGCGGGTGGCGTGGATCGGGGATGGCAACAACATGGCGAACAGCTGGTGCGATGCCGCGCTGATGCTCGATTTCGACCTCGTCCTCGCCTGCCCGGCCGGCTACGACCCGGATCCGGCGATCCTCGCCCGCGCGCAGGCCACCGGCCGGGTCACGCTCGTGCGCGATCCGCGCGCGGCCGCCGAGGGGGCCGACGTCGTCACGACCGACGTGTGGGCGTCGATGGGGCAGGAGGAGGAGCAGGCGGTGCGGGCCGTCTCGTTCCGCGAGTTCCGCGTGGACGAGGCACTGATGGCGCGCGCCCGGCCCGAGGCCATCTTCCTGCACTGCCTCCCGGCGCATCGCGGGGAGGAAGTGACCCCCGGGGTGATCGACGGGCCGAGGAGTCGCGTCTGGGACGAGGCGGAGAACCGGCTGCACGTCCAGAAGGCGATCATGGCGGTGCTCATCGGCGGCGAGCGGCTGGACTGACGCCGTGATCGCGGTCATCGGCGCCGGACCGATGGGACTCGCGGCGGCGCGCACGCTGCAGAAGCACGGCCTCGCGTTCACCGGCTTCGAGCTCCATACCGACGTCGGCGGACTCTGGGACATCGCGAACCCGCAGAGCACGGTCTACGAGAGCGCGCACCTGATCTCGTCGAAGCGGATGACCGAGTTCGCCGAGTTCCCGATGCGGGACGAGGTCGCGTGGTACCCGCGGCACGACGCGCTCAAGGCGTACTTCGCCGACTTCGCCGACCGGTTCGACCTGCGGCGGCACTTCGAGTTCGGGACGCGCGTCGTGCGCGTGGCGCGCGCTGCGGGGGAAGGCGACGCGCCCGCGGCCGGCTGGGACGTGACCACCGCGGCCGGTGGGGCGACGCGTACGCGGCGCTTCGCGGCGGTGCTGATCTGCACCGGTACGCTGCACCACCCGCACCGCCCTCCGCTCCCCGGCGCCTTCGAGGGCCGACTGATGCACTCGGCCGAGTACAAGGCGAGCGCGGATCTCGCCGGCCAGCGCGTCCTGGTCGTCGGCTGCGGCAATTCCGGCGCGGACATCGCGGTGGACGCGGTGCGCGTCGCGCGCTCGGTCGACATCTCGGTGCGGCGCGGCTACTACTTCCTCCCGAAGTTCGTGCGCGGCCGACCGATCGACACCCTCGGCGGGATGATCCGCCTTCCGCGCCCGCTCAAGCAGCGTCTCGACGCGCTCATCGTCCGGCTGCTGGTGGGACGCCCGAGCGATTACGGCCTCCCCGACCCGGACTACCGGCTCTACGAGGCGCATCCGGTCATGAACTCGCTGCTGCTGCACCATCTCGGGCACGGCGACATCCGCCCGCGGCGCGATGTGACGCGCGTCGCCGGGCGCACCGTCACCTTCGCCGATGGTGCATCGGCCGACTACGACGTCATCCTGCAGGCCACGGGCTATGCGCTGCACTACCCGTTCATCGACCGCGCGGCGCTGGCGTGGGCCGAGGGGGCGCCGGCGCCGAGGCTCTGGCTGAACGTGATGCATCCCGAGGATGACACGCTCTTCCTGATGGGGATGGTCGAGGCGAGCGGGCTCGGGTGGCAGGGCCGCTACGACCAGGCGGAGCTCGTGGCGCTCTACCTCAAGCGCCTCGGCGAGCGGCACCCGGCGGCGCTCGCGATCCAGCGCGAGAAGCGGGCCTGGCGCGGCGAGCGCGTGGACGGCGGGTACGCCTATCTCCCGCTCGACCGGATGGCGTACTACGTCCACAAGGACTCGTACCTCGCCGCGCTGCGCCGCCACCTCCGGGCCCTCGGCGCCCGATGAACGACGCGTTGCCGCTCCGGTTCGACCCGTCGGGGCTCATCGCGCTGAACGCGATCATCGCGCTGATGGTCCTCGGCGCGTCCCTCGACCTGCGCGTGGCGGACCTCCGGCGGGTGGCGGCGCGCCCCGCCGGCGTGCTCGCCGGGCTGTCGGCGCAGGCGGTGCTGACGCCGGCGGCGACCTGTCTGCTCAGCTGGGTCTTCCGCGTGGACCCCGCGCTCTCGCTCGGCATGATGCTCGTCGCGGCCTGCCCGAGCGGTGCGCTGTCGAACGTGCTCACCTGGCGGGCGCGCGGGAATGTCGCGCTCTCGGTGGGGCTCACGACCGTGTCGAGTCTGGCCGCGATCGTGCTCACGCCGCTCAACTTCGCGCTCTACGGCTGGCTCAATCCGCGGACGCGCCCGCTGCTGCAGGCGGTCGCGCTCCCGGTCGGCGGCATCCTGGCCCAGGTGGCGCTGGTGCTCGCCCTGCCGGTGCTGGCGGGGATGCTGATCGGCTCGCGCGCCCCGCGCGTCGCGACGCGCGCGGAGCGGCCGTTGCGCGGACTCTCGTTCCTCGTGCTGATCGCCTTCATCGGCGGTGCGTTCTGGGAGAACCGCGCGCTCTTCGTCGCCCGGTTCGGCGACTTCTTCTGGCTGGTGGTGCTGCAGAACGCGCTGGCGCTGGCGATCGGACGCCTCGTGTCGCGTGTGGCGCGGCTCGACGAGGCCGACACCCGCGCGGTCACGATCGAGGTCGGCATCCACAACTCCGGCCTCGGCCTCGCGATCCTGATGACGTTCTTCCCCGCGGCGGGTTCGATGATGCTCATCACCGCCTTCTGGGGTGTCTGGCACCTCGTGTCCGGGCTCGCGCTCTCGAGCTGGTGGAGCCGACGACCACCACCTCCGCGCGTGATCGCCACGGCGGCCGGCCCTGACGCGGGCGGCATCGCGGCCGCGGGGACCGCATGAGCGCGCTGGACGCCGGCGCGCAGCCGGTCGGCGCCGACCCGTCGACGCCCGGGCGCGCGCGCCGCGTACTGATCACCGGGGGAGGCGGCTACGTCGGCCGGTTGCTCGGGACCCGGCTCGCGGCCGCGGGGATCCCGGTGGTCGGCACCGACCTCCGGGCCCGCGACGACCTCCCGTTCCCCGTGCTGGCGTGCGACGTGCGCGACCGCGCGCTCGCGGGGATCCTCACGCGGCAGGGCATCACGCATGTCGTGCATCTCGCTGCGGTCCTCGAGGGCGGTGCCGACCGCGCCCGCGACCACGACATCGACGTGAACGGCACGCGGACCGTGGTGGAGTGTTGCCTGGCCGGTGGTGTCCGGCACCTGACCGTCTCGAGTTCGGGGGCGGCGTACGGCTATCACGCGGACAATCCGGCGTGGATCGACGAGTCGCAGCCGCTGCGCGCGACCGAGGCCTTCGCCTACGCGTGGCACAAGCGGCTCGTCGAGGAGCTGCTCGCCGGGTATCGCGCATCGCACCCGGGACTCGCGCAGCTCGTGCTGCGGATCGGCCCCGTGCTCGGCGCGACGACGGACAACCAGATCACCGCGCTGTTCCAGCGGCGGCGTGTGCTCGCCGTGCGGGGGAGCGAGGCGCCGTTCGCGTTCATCTGGGACGAGGACGTCGTGGGGGCGATCCTGCATGGGGTCACGGGCGACCGCGCGGGGGTATTCAATGTGGCGGGCGACGGCCGGATGACGATCGCCGAGATCGCGCGCGTCCTCGGGAAGCCGGTGCTCGCGCTGCCGGCGTGGGGGCTCGTGGGCGGACTCTGGCTCGCGCGGCGCGCGGGCGTCGGGCGCTATGGGCCCGAGCAGGTGGATTTCCTGCGCTACCGGCCGGTCCTCTCGAACCGGCGCCTCAAGGCGGAGTTCGGATATGCCCCGCGCCGGACGAGTGCGGAGGCGTTCGACGTGTGGGTCGCGGGCGCGAGAGCCCGGGGAGCATTGTGATGGCGGCGCGGAAGGTGGTGCGGGCCAAGACAGCCACGGCCAAGACAGCCACGGCCAAGGCGCCCACAAGCAGGTCCGCCACGAAGAAGAAGGAC
>JAIBBJ010000193.1 GCA_019694735.1 Gemmatimonadaceae bacterium
GGCGTCGCGCCACGAGGGCGGCGCCACTCCGGAGCGGAAGCGCGAGGCGGTCGCCGCGGCGCGCGCCGCGGGCCCGGTGGTGATGGTCGGCGACGGCGTGAACGACGCCGCGGCCATCTCCTCGGCGACCGTCGGCATCGCGGTGCGCGGGGGCGCGGAGGCGGCGATGGCGGCCGCCGACGTCTATCTCGCCACCGGCGGCGTCGCGGCGCTGACCGACCTGCTCGACGGCGCGACGCGCACCACGCACATCATCCGCCGGAACATGGCGATCGCGCTCGGCTACAATGCGGTCGCCGTCGCGCTCGCGATGCTCGGCGTGCTCGACCCGATCGTGGCGGCGATCCTGATGCCGGTGAGTTCCGTGACGGCGATCCTCGGCGCGTGGCGGAGCCGGACCTTCTCCCGGAGGGCCGCGTGAGCGTCCTCTATGTGCTCGTACCGCTGGCGATCCTGATGGTGATCGCGTTCGTGTGGGCCTACGCCTGGTCCACGAAGAGCGGGCAGTTCGACGACCTGACTACGCCGGCGATGCGGATCCTGCACGAGGACCCGACGCCGCGCGCAGGGCATTCAGGATCACCGCCACGTCGATCGCCTCCTGGATGAGCGCGCCCGCCGTCGGCGGGATGTAGCCGAAGGCGGCGACCACCATCGCCGCGCCCGACAGCCCGAGCCCCCACGCGATGCTCTGCCGCGCGATGTGCACCGCGCGCTGGCCGATCGCCACCGCGTCGGCGACGCGCGTGACGTCATCGGCGAGCAGCACGATCCCCGCCGCCTCGGCGGAGATGCCGCCGCCGTGCGCGGCGAGCGCGATGCCGACCGTCGCCGCCGACAGCGCGGGCGCGTCATTCGTGCCGTCGCCGACCATCAGCACGCGCCGCCCCTCCGCCTCGAGTGCCTTCACCGCGTGCACCTTCTCGTCCGGCAGCAGGTCGCCCCGCGCCTCGGTGATGCCGAGCGACTCGGCGACCGGCCGCACGTTCTCGGCGTGGTCGCCCGAGAGGAGCACCGTCCGGGAGAGGCCGAGCGCGCGGAGGCGGGTGAAGAACGGCGAGAGGTCGGCGCGCATCCGGTCGCCGAAGGTGATCACCCCGCAGGCGACGCCGCCCGCGGTCTCGTACGCCACGTAGGCGCGCAGGCCGCCGTCGGCCCCGGGGGCGTGCGCGTCGAGGCGCGCCGCGGCGGCCGGGAACTCGGTGCCCACGAGCGCGCGGTTGCCGACGGCGACGCGTCGGCCCCCGACCGTGCCGGTCACGCCGCGGCCGGCGTGCTCGACGATGCCGGCGGCCGGCGGCAGGTCGAGCGCGCGGGCGTTGGCCTCGTCCATCACCGAGCGGGCGAGCAGGTGCCCGCTCCCCATCTCGAGCGCGGCGGCATGCCGCAGCAGGGCGTCATCGTCGCCGCCCTCGAGCGACTGCACGCGCGTGACCGCGGGCCGCCCGTGCGTCAGCGTGCCGGTCTTGTCGAACACCCCGGTGTCCACGCGCGCGAGGAGCTCGAGCGCGGCGCCGTTGCGCACGATGATCTGCCGCCGCGCCGCGCGGTTGATGCCGCCGATCACGGCGACCGGCGTCGCGAGGATGAGCGGGCACGGGGTCGCCACCACCAGCACGGCGAGCACGCGGTCGGCGTCGCCCGAGACGAACCAGGCGATGGCGCAGGCGGCGAGCGTGACCGGCGTGAACCAGACGGCCCACCGGTCGGCGAGGCGCTGGATCGGTGACTTCTCGCCCTGCGCCGAGCGGACCAGCTCGACGATACGGGCGTAGAGGGATTCCTTCGCCAGCGCGGTGGCACGGACGACGAGCGGGGAGCTGGTGTTCACCACGCCCGAGCGCACGTGCGCGCCGGGTCCCACGCGCTCGGGGAGGGGCTCGCCGGTGATGCGCGACGTGTCGAGCGAGGACGAGCCATCGACGACCTCGCCGTCGCAGGGCACCATCTCGCCGGGGCGCACGAGCAGCCGGTCGCCGATCGCGACCTGGTCGGCGGCGATGTCGTCCACGCCGTCGGATGCGTCGGCGCTGCGGAGCCGGTGCGCGACGCGCGGCGCGGCGGCCTCCAGCTCCCGCACCGCGTCCGACGCGCGCCCCTCGGCGTAGGCGTCGAGCAGCTCGCCGCCCGTCTGCATCAGCACGATCACGAGGCCGGCGAACGGCTGCCGCAGCGCGACCGCGACGACGATCGCCAGCATCGCGACGACGTCGGCGGCGAAGTCGCCGCGGAGCATCCCGCGCAGCGTGCCCCAGACGACCGGAGCGCCGAGGAGCACGAGCGCGGTCATCCAGACGGTGGGGGCCCACGCGTCGAGGGCAGGCGTCAGGTGCATCACGCCGCCGACGGCGAGGGCCACCACCACGAGGAGGGGGATCACCGCCTCCTCGAGCGGGAACGGAAGCGCCCCGCGCCCCGTGGGGGGCGCGGGGCGCTCGGGGGACGCCGCGGGGGGCGTCACCACGTCAGTGCGACTCGGCGGCCGCGGCGGCCTCGTGGCCCTCGAACTTCCGGTTGGTGAGCATCGAGATGGTCACGACGACGACGGCGACGAGGATCGCGCCGAGGATGAGGCCCTTGAAGGCGGCGCCGGTGTCACGGCCGGCCATCGGAGTCCCAGCGGTCATGGGGGGAACCTGGGTGGGGGTTGGGGGAGCGGCTCAGCTCACCTTCACCGAGACCATGTGGTCGCGATCGGTGAGCTGGTTCATGATGTCGATGCCCTGCGTGATCTGCCCGAAGACGGTGTGCACGCCGTTCAGGTGGCGCGTGGAATCCTCGGAGAGGACCATGAAGAACTGCGAGCCGCCCGTGTCCTTGCCGGCGTGGGCCATCGAGAGCGCGCCGACCTTGTGGCTCTGCGGGTTGCCCTTCGTCTCGCACTTGATCTTCCAGCCCGGGCCACCGGTGCCCGGCGGGCCCTTCGGCGTGCCGCCGATCTTCGCGTTCGGGCAGCCGCCCTGCACCACGAAGCCCGGGATGACGCGGTGGAAGCGGATGCCGTCGTAGAAGCCCGAGTTGGCGAGCTTCTCGAAGTTGGCGACCGTCTCCGGAGCGTCCTTCTCGAACAGCTCGACGGTGATGGAGCCCTTGTTGGTCTCGATGGTGGCGGTCTTCACGGGAGGGAAGGCAGGGGAGGAGGGCGACGTGCGCGGGACCCCTGCAATCTAGCGGGACCAGGCCCCGAAGCCATCGGGCGGGGCCCGCCCCCCTGGGGTGCCCGCGAGGCGCCTCCGGTGTCAGCGCCGGGGCCGGAGGTCCACCATGAACTGGTAGAACCGGGGCACCTTGCACCCGTTCCGGAGGGCCGGCTCGAAGCTCCACTGGGCCATCGCCGCCTTGAGGTTCGTCGTGTACCACGCGTTCGGCGTGGCCAGCATCTTGAACGTCGCCATGTCCGGACGGCCGAGGGTGTCCACGAGGACCTCGGCGCGGATCTCGGTCCCGCGGCTCGCGCGCAGCACGGTCCGGGGCACCGGGGTCTTGATGGGGGGCGGGACCATCGCCTTCGGGGTGGGCACGCGCTCGACGTCGAGCCGCGGGTCGGCGGCGGCGTCCTCGCGGGCCGTCACGCAGGAGTCCTTCGGGGGCGCGAGGAGCTGCGCATTCGTGACCGGCGGGTCCTTGGGCGCGCTGGCGCAGGCGGCGGACCCAGCGAGGAGCACGAGGCACGCGACGAGGGCGTGCGCGGCGGCGGAAGGGCGGGTGCGGGTCACGAGGGGACCGTGGTGGAGGGACAGATGTCGGCGAGCACGCAGTCGCCGCAGCGCGGCTTGCGGGCGTCGCAGGTGCGGCGGCCGTGCCAGATCAGCAGGTGCGAGAGCTGCGCCCACGACGCGCGGGGGAAGAGCGGCATCAGCGCGCGCTCGATGCGCACCGGGTCGGTCGCGCGTGTCAGCCCGAAGCGCGCCGAGAGCCGCGCGACGTGGGTGTCCACGACGATGCCCTCGTTCAGGCCGAAGGCGTTCCCGAGGACGACGTTCGCGGTCTTCCGCCCGATGCCGGGGAGGACGACGAGCGCGTCCATCGTGCGCGGCACCTCACCGCCGTGCGCCGTCACGAGCTGCCGGGCGAGGCCCTTGAGCGACCTGGCCTTGTTGCGGTAGAAGCCCGTGCTGCGGATGACCGCCTCGACCTCGGCGATGGGGGCGCGGTCGAGCGCGTCGGCGTCGGGCCAGCGGCGGAAGAGCTCAGGCGTGACGAGGTTCACCCGCTTGTCGGTGCACTGCGCCGAGAGGATCGTGGCGACGGCGAGTTCGAACGGGTTCCGGTGGTCCAGCTCGCAATGCGCGTCGGGGTAGGTGGCGGCGAGCCGGCGCTGGATCTCGCGCGCGTGGGCGACGAGGGCGTCGCCCTTGAGCATCGGCTTCCGGCGGGCCACGCGGGTCAGGCCGAGGCGCGCGCGATGCGCCGGCGCGCGGCGAACGCGACGAGCGCGTCGGTGTCGAGGGTGTTGAGCACGTCGGCGGGGCCGAGGTGCGCCTTGCGCGCCATCCCGAGGCCGAGCGTGATGTTCTCGAGGCCGTCCACCGAGTGGGCGTCGGGGCCGATCGCGATGCGGGCGCCGTGCGCGCGGGCGCGCATCGCCTGCCGCCAGTCGAGGTCGAGGCGGTGCGGGTCGGCATTCAGCTCGACCGCGACGCCGAGGGCGCCGGCGCGCGCGAGCACCGCCTCCATGTCGATCGCGTACGGCTCGCGCGTGAGGAGGAGCCGCCCGGTCGGGTGCCCGAGCACCGCCATGTGCGGGTCCTCCATCGCCGTCAGCACGCGCTCGGTCATCTGTGCCTCGTCCATCCCGAGGCGCGAGTGCACGCTCGCGATGACGTAGTCGAAGGTGTCGAGGACCTCGACCGGGTAGTCGATGCGCCCGTCGGGGAGGATGTCCGCCTCGACGCCCTTCAGCACGCGGAAGTCGGGGAAGCTCGCGTTGATCGCGTCGATCTCCTCGTGCTGCCGCTTGAGCGACTCGACCGTGAGCCCGCCGGAGTAGAACGCACTCTGCGAGTGGTCGCTGATGCCGAGGTAGCGCCAGCCGCGGGCGCGGGCGGCGGCGGCGAGCTCGGCGATCGTCGCGCCGCCGTCGGAGTACTGCGAATGGCAATGCAGCGCGCCGCGCAGGTCCGCCGCCTCGAGGAGGCGGCGGAGCGGGCCGTCGGCGACCTCGCCGAGCCCCTCGCGCAGCTCGGGCGGGAGCCACGGCAGGCCGATCGCGGCGTAGAGAGCCGGCTCGTCCGCGACCTCCACCGCGCCGCCGTCGGCGCGCCGCAGGTGGTGCGACTCGAGCGTGAGCCCGCGCCGCGCCGCGCGGGAAGCGACCTCCTGCACGTGCGCCTCGCTGCCGGTCGCACGGAACCAGGTCACGACGAACTGCTCCGCCGGCACGCAGTGCAGGATGAGCCGGATGCCGTCGTCGTAGCGGATCGAGACCTGCCGCGTGCCGCTGCCGACCGAGTCGCGGACGCCGGGTGCGCGTGCGAGCGCAGCGGCGACGGCCTCGGGCTCCCGCGCGCAGGCGGCGACGAGCTCCACCTCGCGCACGGTCTCGCAGTGCCGGCGCACGGCGCCCGCGACCTCCGCGCGCACGACGCCCGGCTGGCGCCGCACCGCGGCGAGGAGCCGCTCCGCCTCGGCGCGGCCGTGCGGGAGCAGCACCTGCGCGCCGCTCTCCTTGAGCCAGGCGATCCCGCGCAGCACCTGCTCCGCGGTGCGCGCGCCGAACCGGGGGAGCTTGGCGAGCCGGCCGTCGCGGGCCGCCGCCTCGAGCTCCTGCAGCGTGTCGAGGCCCAGCCCCTCGTGGATCCGCCGGATGCGCGACGGCCCGAGGCCGGGGACGCGCATCATCTCGAAGAGGCCCTCGGGCGTGGACTCGCGCAGCCGGTCGAGCAGCGTGGACTCGCCGTCCGCCTTCAGCTCCTCGAGGACCTCGACGACCTCGGGGGCGAAGCGGCGCTTGTCGCGCAGGACCTCGCCGAGGGGGGCGGCGTCGGCCGCGGCGAGCGCGCGGGCCGCGTCGGCGAACGGTGCCGGGACGGCCGGGTCCTCCCCCTGCAGCTCGAGCAGGGCGACGATCTCGTGGAGGAGGTGGGCGGCGGAGCGGGAATCCACCCGGTGAAGATAGCGGGAGGGCCGGGCCCGTCGCTCAGTTCTGCTCGACGCCCGCGTGCGTGCCGAGCTGGTCGATCAGCGTGTGGAGCTGCTGCTCGGTGAGGTCGATCTCCTGCGCGGCGCCGTCCACGTCGAGCAGGCCGGCGCGCATCGAGACCGCGACCTGGTTGAGGTAGCGGATCTTGGCGAGGATCTCCTCGGTGTGCTTGCGCAGCCCTTTGTAGCGCCGCTTCTCCGCCAGCGCGCGCTTGTAGCGCTTCACGAGGTCCGGCTCGGTGAGCCCGCGCGCCATCGTGAGGCATTCGTCGCGCGACTTCCCGGGGAACGCGCCGCGGTCGGGGATGCCCAGGTCGTCCCACGCCTCGTCGGCGAACCAGAGGCGGCCCACGTACTCGATCCCGTCCCACGCGATGCGCAGCGAGACGGAGAAGCGGCGCCCCCCGTGCTCGATGATGCCGACGTGCGGTTGGACGATCTCGTCGTACTGGGACATTCAGCCGGTGGCGAGGGACTCGGTGTCGTCGAGGAAGGCGCGGACCGCGGCGAACAGGGCCCCGGGCTGCTCCACGTAGGGCACGTGCCCGCAGTCCTCGAGCCAGACGGTGCGCGCCCCGAGGGCGGTCGCGGCCGCCTCGGCCGAGGCGAGCGGGATCGGGTCCTGCCTTCCGTGTACGACCAACGACGGCACCCGGAGGTCACGCAGGGCAGGGGCGAGGTCGAAGTCCCCGAGCGACTCCCAGACGGACTGCTGGACCCGCCCGGTGACGCGGAACGGCGTCAGGTCGCGGGCGCGGGCCGGGTCGGCGAAGTACCCGGCCACGCTGAGCTCGAACGTGCGATGCCGGTAGGCCGCCGGGTCGGCCTCGCGGAGCCCGCTCGCCGCGAGGGCATCGCGGAGGGCGGCGACGGCGGACCCGGCCTGCCGCGCGGCGAACTCCCGTTCGAACACGTCGCGGTCCGCGCGGGAGATGGGGGCGGGGTCGAGGAGCACCAGCCGCACCGGGGCCGGCCCGACGCGCCCGGCGTGCGCCTCGATCGCATACAGCATCGCCAGCAGCGCGCCCCACGAGTACCCGACGAGGGACAGCGGCCCCGGCGCCACCTCGGCCACCACCGCGGCGAGGTCCTCGACGTGGGTGCGCCAGGTGATCGGCGTGCGGTCGTCCGTCCGCGAGAGCCCGCCGCCGCGCTGGTCATAGAAGAGGCACTCGCGGTCGCGGGCGAGCTCGAGGAGCTGCGGCAGGAGGTAGTCGTGGTGCGCGCCGGGGCCGCCGTGCAGCACGACGAGCCGGCTGCGCGGGGCGGCCGGGGTGTAGCGGCACCAGTGCAGCGGCAGCGGGGTGGTGACGGTGCGTCCGCTCGCCGTCGGGGGCGGGATGGGCGGCATGGTCAGGCGAGGAAGTCGCGCGCGACGCGCGCGGTGTTGGCGTGGACGCGGACGGTGTCGCCGATGTCGCGGCCGTAGCCGCCGGCGATGGCGATCGCCACCGGGACGCCGACCGTCCGCGCGGCCTCAAGCACCAGGGCGTCGCGGCGCATGAGGCCGTCGAACGTCAGGCGCAGACGGCCCAGGGCATCGCCCTCGTGCGGGTCGGCGCCGGCGAGATAGAAGACGAGGTCCGCGCGGGCCTCGGCGAGGACCGCGGGCAGCGCGTCGGCCAGGCGCTCGAGGTACTCGGTGTCGCCGGTGCCATCCTCGAGTTCGACGTCCCGCCGGCCGGCGACCTTCCGGAACGGGTAGTTCCGCCGACCGTGCATGGAGAAGGTATACGCGTCGTCGTCGCCGGCGAGCAGGGCGTGGGTGCCGTTGCCCTGGTGCACGTCGAGGTCCACCACCGCGAAGCGGCGCGCCCGGCCGCGGGCACGCAGCGCGCGCACCGCGATCGCGACGTCGTTGAGCACGCAGAATCCCTCGCCGTGGGTCGCGAAGGCGTGGTGCGTGCCCCCGGCGAGGTTCATCGCGATGCCGGCGTCGAGCGCGTGCTCCGCCGCCTCGAGCGTGCCGCCGCTGGCGCGGAACGACCGCTCGACGAGGCCCTCGCTCCACGGGAAGCCGAGGACGCGCTGCTCGGCGGCCGGCATCGTGCCCCGGAGGAGGCGCTCGAGGTAGTCGCCGTCGTGCACGCGCCGCACATCCTCGAGCGGGGCCCGCGCCGGGTCGTGGAGCTCGGCCGGGCGCACGATCCCCTCCGCGAGCACCGTGTCGCGGAGCCGCGCGTACTTGGCGATGGGGAAACGGTGTCCCTCGGGGAGCGCGATGACGTAGTGCGCGCTCGACCAGGCGTGCAGCGGCAGGCGGGCTCCGGGGTCGGTCAGGGGACCCCGCGCATCCTCGGGGCCGGTTCGATCGTATGTTATGCGGACCGATGGGACGAGACCAGCACCGATGAGCGACGACGCGCGGCCCCTCCCGGCCGTCGTGACGAGGTTCGAGAGCCTCGTCGCGCGCGCCGTGGAGCAACCGGACGATGTCGCGTCGCTCCGCGACCTCGCGAAGGGTGTCGCCGAGGCCGCGAAGGCCGGGGCGGTGCGCCTCGCGTACGCCGCCCCGGGCGTCCTCGTGGACGACGCCCCCGCCGAGGCGCCGTTCGTCGCGCAGCGGATGGGGGCGCATGGCGTGGACCGGCTCGGCATCCTGCCCGGCGCGCACCAGGCCGACCTCTACGATCTCGCGCGGCTCCTTGCCTCCACGCCGGGCGAGGGCGACCCGGCGACGCGGTTCGCGGCGCGCGCGGCGGCGATCGACCAGCGGACGCTGCCGCGGTCGCTGCGGCTGCCGGCGGCCGCGGAACCCGCGGTCGAGACCGGTGGACCGGCCGCGCCGACCCGCCGCCCGTCGGGCGCGATGCGCGCCGCGACGCCCCCGCTCGGCACCACGTCGGTGCCGGCACCGGACGCCCCGGTGCCGCCGCGCCGCCCGACCCCGCCGCCGATGCCCGAGCCGGTCGAGCCCCGCGATGCGCCGGTGCGGTTGCTCGCCCCGCTCGCCAAGCCCGACACCGGCGATCCGATGCTCGTCGCGGCGATGGACGATCTCGAGCTCGCGACCGATGTGACCCGCTGCGGCACGGCGCTCGACGCGCTGGTGCTCTACACGGACCTGGCGTTCCGGCAGGGCCGCTTCGATGCGATGATCGAGGGACTCGCGGCGCTCATCGCGATCGAGCACGTGCAACTCGCCGAGGTCGAGGAGGACGAGCGGCGCCCGCTCTTCAACCACGCGGTGCGGCGGCTCGCGCGGCCGGTGGTGCTCCGGCAGGTCGCCGTGCTCCGGCACCAGCGCGCCGACAGCGCGCTCGCCTCGGAGCGGCTGCAGGCCGCGCTCTTCCGCTTCGGCATCGACGGGGCCGAGGCGCTCCTCGACGAGTTCAACGCCGCCCCGTCGTCGGAGGCGCGCACGGCCTGCATCGACGCGCTGCGGGCGCTCCCGCGCCGCTGGGACGCGCTGCGCGCCCTCGCCGGCGATGCCGACCCCACGGTCGTGCGACAGGCGATCGCCGCGGCCGGCGCCCTCCGCGACGACGGCAGCCGCGACGTGCTGCAGGGACTGCTCGCGCACCCCGACGAGCGGACCCGCCGCGATGCCGTCTCGGCGCTCGGCCGTTTCGAGGCGGCCGAGGCGCTCGACGTGGTGAGCCTCGCGCTGCAGGACGAATCGCCGATGGTGCGCCTGCGGGCGGTCACCACGCTCGCGCCGCGCCGCGACCCGCGGCTCTTCCTGCTCCTCGAGGCCCTGCTCAAGAAGGAGGCCCAGCGTGAGGTCGCGCTCGCCGCCGTGGAGGCGCTCGGGCGCCTCGGGACGCCGGAGGCCGCGGGGCTGCTGATCCCGCTGGCGCAGGGCGGCGGCACGTCGCCGCTGCGCGACAGCAGCGAGCTCCGCATCCAGGCCTGCACGGCGCTGGTGATGATCCGCTCGCCGCAGGCGATGGCCGCGGTGCAGGCGCTCCGCGAGGACCGCGACCGGGCGGTCCGCCAGGCCTCGATGCGCCTCATCGCCTCGGCGCAGGCGCGCCGCCGCGCGACGACCGCCGGGATCCAGGTCGTCGAGGGGTGACGCGCCGCGCGCTCAGCGCGCGGTGAAGTCCGTCGTCCGCGTCACCGCCTTGCAGGCGCCGGCGATCAGGGCCGCGGCGTGGTCGAGGTCCACGAGGCTCACCATCTCGTTGGGCGAGTGCATGTAGCGGTTCGGCACCGAGAGCAGCGCCGTCGCGACGCCGTGCCGCGCGAGGTGGACGCCGTCGGCGTCGGTGCTCGTCTGCCGCCCGGCGGCGTGCAGCGCGTACGGGATGCGCAGCGACTCGGCGGTGTCGCGCAGGATGCGCACCGCGACCGGCGAGAGCACGGAGCCACGCGAGAGCACCGGACCGCTGCCGAGGCGCGCCTCGCCGATCTCCTTCTTCTCGACCCCCGGATGGTCGGTCGCGAAGGTGACGTCCACGACGATCGCCATCGCCGGGTCCACGCGCTCGCCGGCGACGCGCGCGCCGCCCCCGAGGTAGCCGATCTCCTCCTGGGTCGTCGCGACGGCGACGACCCGCGCCTCGCCGGGGTCGGCGGCGTAGCGCCGCAGCGCCTCCAGCACGACGAACGCGCCGATCCGGTCGTCGATCGAGCGCGAGACGATCCGGTCGTTGGGGAAGTCGAGCGTGCGCGAGTCGATGACGCCGGCGTCGCCGACCGAGAGCACCGCCTCGGCCTGCGCCCGCGTGGACGCCCCGATGTCCACCCAGAGGTCGGTCATCTTCGAGGCCTTCTCGCGGTCCTCGGGCTTCATCAGGTGGATCGGCTTCTTGCCGACCGCGCCGAGCACCTCGCCCTGCCGTCCGAGGAAGCGGATGCGCTGCGCGACCAGCACCTGGGGGTCCCAGCCGCCGATCGGCGCGATGTAGGCGTAGCCGTCGTCGTCGATGTACGTGACGATGACGCCGATCTCGTCGATGTGGCCGGCGAGCATGATGGTCGGCGCGCCGCCGGGGTTCACGACGGCCATCGAGTTGCCGTGCGCGTCCGCGGTGACCTCGGCGGCGAAGGTGCGCGCCTCGTCGCGCCAGACCTTCGCGGCGTTCGCCTCGTAGCCCGAGGGCCCCGGGGTGTCGAGGAGCTGCTTGAGGAAGGCGACGGCGTTGGGCTTGAGCATCGGACGGGACGGGTGGGGGCGCGCCCTCAGCGGGGCGGCGCGGGGATGCGGAGGATGAGCAGGACGACGAGGAACGCGAGCACGCCGAAGGCCATCGACGCGGGCTCGCCGCCCTGGAAGTACGTCACGGTACCGAGCAGCGCGGTCGCCTCGCCCGGGGCCCACCCGATGATGAGCGCGCGGTGCACACCCGACTCGGTCATCGCCGCCTCGGCGCGCGCCTTCCAGAAGAGCGCCCAGAGGAGCGCGAAGGCCGCGACGGCCCACGTGGCGTAGCGGAAGTACACGAGGTTCGCGCGCAGATCCTCGGCGGGCTCGGGGAGCTGGCCGCTGGTGCGCATCCAGGTGGTGAGCCCGGCGAAGAGCAGGACGCCGGTGACGAGCGCCAGCCGGATGATGAAGAGCTGCCTCACGGGCGCACCGCCTGCTCGTACACGAGCTTGCCCCCCACCCAGGTGGACCGCACCTGCGTGTCGAGGATCATCGCCTCCGGCACGCGCATCACGTCCTGCGAGAGCACGACGAAGTCGGCGCGCTTGCCGAGCGCCAGCGAGCCGAGTTCCCGTTCCTGGAAGGCGGCGACGGCCGGCCAGAGGGTCATGGACCGCAGCGCCTCGTCGCGCGTCATCCGTTGTTCAGGCATCCAGCCGCCGGCGGGCCAGTTGCGCGCGTCCTGCCGCGAGACGGCGGAGTGGAACGAGATGAGCGGGTTCACGTACTCGACCGGGAAGTCGGACCCGTTCGGCACGATCACGCCGGTCTCGAGCAGCGAGCGCCACGCGTAGGCGCCGAGGAGGCGGGTCGTGCCGAGGCGGTTCGCCGCCCAGTACATGTCGCTCGTCTGGTGCGACGCCTGCATGGACGGGATCACGCCGAGCCGGGCGAAGCGCGGGATGTCGTCCGAGTGGAGGATCTGCGCGTGCTCGATGCGGAAGCGGTGGTCCGCCCGCGGGACGGCGCGGAGTGCGGCCTCGTAGGCGTCGAGCACGAGCCGGTTGCCGCGGTCGCCGATGGCGTGCGTATTGACCTGGAAGCCGGCGCGCAGCGCGCGCGTGGCGACCTCCTGGATGTGCGCCGGCGCCGAGACGAGGAGCCCGCTCTTCGTGGGATCGTCGCTGTAGGGTTCGAGGAGCGCGGCACCGCGCGAGCCGAGCGCGCCGTCCTGGTAGAGCTTCACCGAACGGACCCAGAGCATCCCGCCATGGGCGCCGTCGGCGGGGCCGCGCGCGAACCAGCGGGCGATCGTCGCCGAGTCGTCGGCGATCATCGCGTAGAGGCGGATGTCGAGCGCGCCCTCGCGTCCGAGCTCGTCGTAGAGGTCGAGCACCTGCGCCGACGCGCCGGCGTCGTGCACGCCGGTGAGCCCCCAGCGGTGCATCTCGGCGATCGCCGAGCGGATCGACGCCTTCACCTGCTCGCGCGTGGGCGCGGGGATCGCGCGGTCCACGAGGCCCTGCGCATTGTCGACGAGCACGCCGGCCGGGTTCCCGGCGGCGTCGCGGATGACCTGGCCGCCGCTCGGGTCCCGGGTGGCCCGGGTCAGGTCGGCGCGCTGCATCGCGAGCGCGTTCACGAGGGCCGCGTGGCCGTCCACGCGCTCGAGGAACACGGGATGGTCGGGCACAGCGCGCGAGAGCGCCTCGTGCGAGGGCCATCGCGTGTCGCCCCAGTCGTTCTGGTCCCAGCCGCGCCCGATGATCCACTCGCCCTTGGGCGTCGTGCGCGCCCGCGCCACGACCCGTGCGATGACCTCGTCGTACGAGGTGGTGCCGACGAGGTCCACGTTGCGGAGCGACGCACCGAGGCCGGCGACGTGCGCATGCGCGTCCGTCATCCCCGGGATGACCGTCGCGCCTGCGAGGTCCACGACGCGCGTGGACGGGCCGGTGAGGGCGCGGGCGCCGAGCGGGTCGCCGACGAAGATGATGCGGCCGTCGCGCACGGCCATCGCCTCGACGACCGGGCGTGCGCCGTCGGCGGTGTAGATGCGGCCGTTCGTGACGACGAGGTCGGCGGGCGGCGGCGCGCCCGGCTGGGCCGCCGCCGTCGTGCCGGCGAGCGTGGTGAGGACGAGCGCCGCAAGGGCGGCGCGGAGCGGGCGGGTGGCTCGGGCGGAGTGCATCAGGAAGGGGCGGAGGGGCATCGGACCCCTGCATTCTCGCGGCGGCGCGCCGCCCCCGCCAGCCTCGGTGCGCGGCCGACGTGCCGCCGACGTGCCGCCGACGCCTGACGGCCGCCGGCTTACCGCTGGCGGCTCCGCAACCACGACTCGCGGAACGCGCGCTGCGCCGGCGTCACGGTCCGGCCGGCGTCCTCGAACGCCACCACCTCGACGTTCGGGTCCTCGACGAGCGCCACGTCCGCCGACCGCTCGCCGCCGCGGCCGACCCAGGTGAGCCGCACCGTATCGCCCGGCTTCCGCGCCCCGACGGCCCGGCGCACATCCTCGACGGTCGTGACGGCCTGGTCGCCGATGCGGGTGATGCGGTCGCCTGCCGCGAGCCCGGCCGTGTACAGCGGCGTGCCGATCGTCGTCGGGCCCGCGACGACCACCTCGCCCTCGAACGCGGAGAGCCGGGTGTCCCCCATCCAGGCGCGGCCGGCCTGCGACGGCCGGACGAGGAATCCGGCGCGCTCGAGCAGCGCCGGATAATCGGGGAGGGCGCTGCCGACGACATGGCGCGCGAAGAAGTCGCGCGCGAAGGCCGTATCCCGGGTGACCGCGGCCAGCGCGGCCTCGGCGTCGGCGAGCGTGTACGGCCGGGCCGGGGCGAGCGTGGCGGTCTGCGCGCGGCCGTGGCGCGCCCACATCTCGCGCATGAAGTCGTCGAGCGTGACCGGCGTCGTCCGGCTGCGGAGCATCAGGTCGAGCGCGAGCCCGAGGGCCTCGCCGTACGTGTAGTACGAGATGAACGTGTTGGTGCGGTTGTTCGGGTCGATCGAGACGGCGGCGTCCACGAACGGCGCCTCCTGGCTCATCCCCACCGCGCCGCGGAAGCGGCGCGCCGGCGACGTGGTCATCGTGTTCACGGCCCCGGTCAGCCGGCGTGCGTACTCGCCGGGCGCGATGATGCCGGCGCGGGCGATCGCGAGCACCCCGTAGTAGTTCGTGAAGCCCTCGGCGAGCCAGAGCTCGCCGCTCATGTTCGCCTCGGCGAAGTCGAACGGCTCGAGCGCCTTCGGGCGGATGCGCTCGACGTTCCACGCGTGGAAGAACTCGTGCGACACGGTGCCGAGGAGGCCCATCGCGTTCGACGCGAGCGCGGCCGACGACGTGACCGAGGTGGAGTTGCGGTGCTCCATGCCGTCGCCGGCGCAGTTGGGACGGTAGCAGGCGACGAACGTGTAGGTGCCGAAATCGAAGGCCGGCAGTTCGCCGAAGATCGCCGCCTGCTCGTTGACGACGCGCTTCACCAGCTCGACGAAGCTCGCTGCCTGCTCCGGCGTGCCGGTGTGGTCGAGCGCGAAGCGGACGGTCTGCGTGCGCCCGCCGGTCGTCACGCTCCACTCGCGCACGTCCAGCAGGCCGAGGTGCGTCGGCGAATCCATGAAGTACTGCAGGTTCGGGGCGCGGAAGGTCTCGGGGTCGGGCGTCGGCTGGAGCTGCGTCGCGATGCGCCACGCGGGGTCGGGGCGGTGGAACGTCACCGTGATCGGCCGGGCGGCGAGCGCCGGTGCGTAGGCGAAGGTCGCGGGGATGTTGAGATGCGCGCGCGTCTCGTCCACGCCGGCGTAGGTACCGTCGGCGCGGTCGGCGTAGAGCGTGTAGGCGAAGACCACAGCGCCCTCGTGCCCGCTCACGGTCCACTCGTGCGGGGACGCGCGCGTGATCGCGAGCGGCCGGCCGTCCGGGGTCGTGGCGCGCACGGCGTAGATGTTCTTGGCGAACTCGTGCAACGCGTACCGGCCCGGGGAGCTCCGCGCCATCCGGATGCGGAGCGGGCCCGCCGGGACGCCGGCGAAGCGCGCCGTCACCTCGGCCTCGCGATGCACGGCGTTCGGGAAGTAGATGTCGTAGGTCACGCCGGCCGGCGCGGCGGGGGCGGCCCTGCGCGCCGGCGCGGCGGCCGGACGCGGGGCGGCGACCTGCGCCCGGAGCCCGGCCGAGGGGGAGGCGAACGCCGCGACAGCGGCGAGGACGAGGGCCGCGGCGCGGCGGCGGGGCGGACGACGGGGCGACATCGGATCCGTGACGAAGGGGATGCTGGAAGTTGGCACCGCCCGGCGCGAACGTGAAGGATGCGCCCTCGGTCCGTCCGTCCGCCTGCCGGCCTCGTCGCCGGCCTGCTCGTCACGCTCGCGGCCTGCGCGGACGCCCCGCGGCCCATCGCCGTCATCGGCCACCGCGGCGCGAGCGCGGACGCGCCCGAGCACACCTTCGCGTCGTGGGACCGCGCCGTCGCCGACGGGGCCGACTGGCTCGAGTTCGACCTGCAGCGGACGGCGGACTCGGTGCTCGTCGTGCTGCACGACGACGCGCTCGACCGCACCGCGCGCGGCCCCACCCCGGCGTGCACCGGCCTCGTGCGCGCCCGCGCCCGCGCCGAGCTCGCGGCGTGCGACGTCGCGCGGTGGTTCCGCGAGCGGCATCCGGAGGCCACGTGGGTCGACACCATCGACGGACGGATCCCCACGCTGGACGAGATCCTCGTGCGGTACCGCGCGCACGCGCTCTACATCGAACTGAAGTCGCCGGAGAGCGCGCCCGGCATGGTGGAGCAGTTCCTCGCCGCGCTCGAGCGCCACGGCTGGCTCGCCACGGCGGAGGCGCGTGACCGCCTGCTCGTGCAGTCGTTCAGCCCCGGGGCGTTGCAGCGCGTCCATGCGCGCGTGCCGGGCCTGCGGCTGATCCAGCTGGTGGGCGACTCCATCCCCGAGGCGGCGGTGGAGCCCACGCTCGACTCGATCGCGCGCTACGCGGCCGGGATCGGACCGTCCGGGCGCATCCTGACGCCGCGGCTCCTCGCCGCCGCCCATGCGAAGGGCCTCCTGGTCCACGTGTACACCGTGAACGAGGAGGCCCAGATGCGCGCGCTCATCGCGGCGGGCGTGGACGGCATGTTCACCGACCGCCCGGGCCTGTTGCGCCGCGTGCTCGCCGCGCGGTGAAGCGGCGGGCGGGTGCGGGCGGGGCGA
>JAIBBJ010000058.1 GCA_019694735.1 Gemmatimonadaceae bacterium
GGCGGGCGCCGCCGCCGGCTCCGCCGCTGGCCGGGCGTCGCGCGCGGCGGACCCGCCGCCGTCCCGGCGCTCCGAGAACACCGACGTCACGACGCCCACGGCGATGCCGAGCACCACCACGACGAGACGGACCGTGCGCGTGCGCTCCGCTGGCACGAGGCGCGGCGCCGCGTCGCCCCGCTGGGTGCGCTTGAGGACGGCGACGCCGAGCGACACGCCGATCGCGAGCGTGATCGCCAGGGTCTGCCAGAGCGGGAAGGTCTCGTGCATCGCGTCACTTCCGCGTGTCGCGGGCGATGGCGAATCCCGCCAGCGCCGCGACGAGGATGAACAGCAGGTCGTACGACATCGTCACTCCGTGGGATCGGATGGCGCCGCGTCGGCGCCGGGCGCGGGGGCGCCGCCCCTCGGCGTGCGCCCCGCGCGCTTGAGCGCGTCCCGCAGCAGGTACTCGATCTGCCCGTTCAGGCTCCGCAGGTCGTCGTTCGCCCACCGCTGGACGGCATCCAGCAGCTCGCGGTCGACGCGCAGCAGGAAGGGCTTCCGGTCCGCCACGGGACGCCGGGCCTCAGGTGTAGAGCGAGCCCGCGTTCACCACCGGCTGCGTGCTGCGCTCCGAGCACAGCACGACGAGCAGGTTGCTGACCATCGACGCCTTGCGCTCCTCGTCGAGCTTCACGATGCCGCGCTCGCCGAGCTGCTCGAGCGCCGCGTGCACCATCCCCACCGCGCCCTCGACGATCTTCTGCCGCGCCGCGATGATCGCGCTCGCCTGCTGGCGCTGCAGCATCGCGGCGGCGATCTCCGGGCTGTACGCCAGGTGCGAGATGCGCGCCTCGATCACCTCGACGCCCGCCTTCTTGAGCCGCTCGACCAGCGCCTGCTCGAGCGCGTGCGAGACCTCCGTGGTGTGCGTCGAGAGCGAGAGCTCGCCCGGCGCGTGCGAATCGTAGGGGTACTGCGTCGCGACGGTGCGCAGCGCCGCCTCCGACTGCACGGCCACATACCGCGAGTAGTCGTCCACCTCGAACAGCGCCTCGGCCGTCTCGACGACCTTCCAGACCACGATCGCGCCGATCTCGATCGGGTTGGAGTGGTTGTCGTTCACCTTGAGCTTCGTCGTCTCGAAATTCCGCACGCGCAGCGAGATCGCGCGCTTGGTGAGGAACGGGTTCGCCCACCAGAAGCCATCGGTCTTCACCGTCCCCTTGTACGAGCCGAAGAGGATCAGCGCCTTCGCCTCGCCGGGGTTCACGATGAAGAGGCCGCCGAGCATCACCGTCACCACGACCACGACCAGCGTGGCGAGGAGCCCGGCCAGGTGATGCTGCGCCTTGAACTGCTGGATCATCACCGCCAGCCCGCCGACCGTCAGGGCGAGGAGGCTGAGCAGGGCGACGAGACCGTTGGATGCGTTGTACGTCTTCTCGCGATACACGGGGGTTCACTCCAAATGGGGTGGTATTGAAGTGATATCACTTTGATCGCCATGCGTCAAGCGGTGGCGGCGTCCGCTCCGGACGATCCGCCACCGCGCGCTTACAACCTGTTCATTTACAATGACTTACTTCTGCCGCCCGCTCCTCACCTGAACCAGAGCTGGGCCGCGACGAGGACGAGGAATACCGCGAATCCACGGCGCAGGTGCTCCTCCGACAGCCGCTGGGCGATCTCGGCGCCGAGGTACGCCCCGACGAACAGACCGGCGGCGAGCAGGAGCGCGGCGCGCACGTCGAGTTCGCCGGCCTCGTAGTACCGCCAGGCGCCGAGCAGCCCGACGGGCAGCAGGAGCGCACCGAGGGAGGTGCCGGTCGCGGTGCGGGTCGGGAAGCGCGCCAGGGTGATGAGGGCGGGCACGATGACGATGCCGCCCCCGATGCCGACGAGCCCCGAGAGCACGCCGGCCGCGAGCCCGATCGCGAGGAGGAGGAGGGTGGTCATGCGCTAGCCCGGCACGCGGCGCACCGCCGCATCGGCCTCACGGGCGGCACGCTCGCCCTCCTTCGGGTCGACGAAGAGCAGGATCGCGCCGCCGACGACGAAGAACGCGATCACGCTGAGGATCGCCGAGCTCGGGCTGCGGCCGGCCCCGACCGCGAGCCCGAAGACGAGCGGCCCGAGGATGCCGCCGAACTTCTCGAACACGCTGAAGAAGCCGAAGAACTCGCCGCTCTTGTGGCGCGGGATCATGTTCGCGAACATCGAGCGCGAGAGCGCCTGCGTGCCGCCCTGCACCAGCCCGAGCAGGATCGCGAGGATGTAGAACTCCCGCGTCGTGTCCATCCAGTACGCGAAGATGCAGATGCCCGCGTACGCCGCGATCCCGAGCAGCACCGAGCGCTTGGCGCCGAGCCAGCGGGCGACGTAGCCGAACGCGAACGCGCACGGGATCCCCACGAACTGCACGATGAGGATCGCCGTGATCAGGTGCTTGCGCTCGATCCCCATCACGTCGCCGTACGACGCGGCCATCTTGATGATCGTCTGGATGCCGTCGTTGTAGATCGTGAACGCGACCATCATCAGGAAGGCCTGCTTGTAGCCGCGCAGCTCGCGCAGCGTCTCGCCGAGGCGCGAGAAGGCGATGCCGAACGGGTTGGCCCCCACCGCCTCGTCGGTCTCGATCGCGCGCGCGGGCTCCGGCACCCTCCGGAGCACCGGGATCGAGAAGAGCAGCCACCACAGCCCGGTGCTGAGGAACCCGAGCCGCGTCGGCAGGCTCGCCTGCTCCGGGGTCAGCCCCTCGCCGCTCGGCAGGCCGATGAGTCCCGGGTCCTGGATCACCGCCAGGTTGAGGAACAGCAGCAGTCCGCCGCCCACGTAGCCCAGCGCATAGCCGGCCGTGGAGACGCGGTCCATCTCCTCCTCGCTCGCGATGTGCGGCAGCAGCGCCTCGTAGAAGGTCGTGCTGCCGGTGGCGCCGGCGAGCGAGAGGATCAGCAGCACGCACGCGAGCAGCACGTCGCCCTGGCCGATGAGGAACATCGCCGAGGTCGAGCCGACGCCGAGGATCATGAACCAGCCGAGGAAGCGCTTCTTCGCGGCCTTGTAGTCGGCGACCGCACCGAGGATCGGGGCGAGCACCGCGATCACCACCGCGCCGACGGTCTGCGCGTAGCTGAACCACTGCAGCTTCTCGGCGTCCCCCATCCCGCGCGCGGCGTACTGGTTGAAGAAGATCGGGAACACCGCCGCCATGATGACGGTCTGGTACGCCGAGATGCCCCAGTCGTACATCGCCCACGCGCGCAGCTCGGGGCGGTGGAGGCCGAGATGGTCGAGCAGGCCGCGTCGGTCGGTCATGGGGCCACGGATGGGGGGAGGGGAGGCCGGTCGCGCCCGCCGGCGGACGCTGCGGGGAGAATGCGGACGGCGCGCCGTGAAGGCAAATTGCGCGGGCGATGCCCACGCCTCCCGATCCCGCGGCGGCCGCCGCGCCCGCGTTCCCGACCCTCCGCCTCGGCGCGCAGGGCTGGAACTATCCCGCGTGGGTCGGCGCGTTCTATCCGCCGCGCACGCGTCCCGCCGACTTCCTCTCGGTGTACGCGCGCGCGTTCGACACGGTCGAGGTGGACTCCACCTTCTATGCGGTCCCCGCCGCGCGCACCGTGCGCGGGTGGGCGGAGCGGACGCCCCCCGGCTTCACCTTCGCCCTGAAGCTGCCGCAGGAGATCACGCACGAGCTGCGCTTCGTCGGCGCCGGCGAGGTCGCGGAGCGCTTCTACGATGCCGCGCGCGAACTCGGCCCCAAGCTCGGCCCCGTGCTCATCCAGTGCGGGCCCGACTTCGCCCCCGGGGAGCGCGGCGCGCTCGAGGACTTCCTGTACACGCTCCCCGACGACATCGCGTTCGCGATCGAGTTCCGCCAGCGCGGCTGGATCGACGAGGGGGTGCTCGGGCTGCTGGAGCAGCGGCGCGTGGCGCTCGCCCTCGTCGACGCGCGCTGGATCCCGCGCCCGTGGATGCTGAAGCTCGCCGCGCGTCCCACCGCGCCCCACGCGTACGTGCGCTGGATGGGCCCGGACCGCAGCATCACCGACTACTCGCACGTGCAGGTGGACCGCACGGCGGAACTCGAGGCGTGGGCGGCGATCCTGCCGACGCTCGCGAAGTCGGTGAAGGTGTACGGCTACGTGAACAACCACTTCAGCGGGCACTCGCCGGCCAGCATCCGGTGGCTGCAGGCGGCGCTGGGCCAGGTCGCGGTGGACCCGGCCCGGCTCGAGGACCAGTTGGGGCTCTTCTAGCGCGTCACGGGAAGAGGCAGTTGCCCGTCACGGTGCCCGACGCGGTGCCACCGGTGACGCTGCAGCTCCCCTGGAAGTTGATGCTGCCCGTGGACGCCGTGACCGTGCCGGAGATCTGCATCGCCTGACGGAAGTTGCTCACCGCGGTGCCGGCGACCTTCGTGATCGCCCCGCCGGCCTGCACGGTGATCGCGCTGCCGGTGCCGCCGAAGATGTCGCGGTTGACCGCACCATGCGCGATCCGCAGCTCGCCGCCCGCGCGGAGGAGCAGGGACGCCCAGGGGCCGCCGGCGCCGAACTGCTGGAAGTCCCAGTTCTGGTCCGCCCAGTCCATCCGGCCCGCGACGTCGAACGCGAAGCCCTGCACGGTGCCGCTGTTCATCGCGAGGGTCGCGCCGGTCGGGATGACGATGGTGCCCGAGCCGGCGAGCAGCCCGGCGGTGCTCAGCGCGTCGCGCGCGACGAGGATCCCCGTGCCGCCGATGCTCCCGCCGCCGAGGAACGTCCCGACGTTCACCCGCATCGAATCGAGGCCGTCGAACGCGGTGTAGCCGTTCTGCACCACGAGGGAGTCGACGTCGAGCGTCCCCTCGATTACCGTCGAGTCGGCCGAGATGATGCGCAGCGTGCCGGCACCGCTCACGCCGGACCCCGGCGCGAGCAGGTGCCGGCCCGCGTTGAGGCTGATCCCGCCGGTCCGGAACTCCAGGATGCCGCCGTCCCCCACGGTGAAGCTCCCCGTGCCGGCGGTCTCGCCGCCGTGCAGCAGCCACGCGCCGGGCTGGACCTCCACCGTCCCGAGCTGCGTCAGCGCATTGCGGAGGTCGAGGGTGTCGTCCTCCACGATGATCCGGCCCGAGCCCACGTTGACGATCGGCCAGTCGATGCGCACCGCGCCCGCCGACGCGGCCTTCCGCAGGATGCCCGCATTCGACAGCTGCACCTGCCCGTTGCCGTCGAAGAAGCTCGCGGACGAGCCGAGGATCAGCTCGCCCGTCGTGCCGATCGAGATCGCCGGGTTGCCGATCGCCGTGAGGCCGGCGGCGCCGAGCTGCGTCTGGCCGCTGATCACGAGCGTGCGGGCGTCGAGCGTGACCGGCCCCGACTCCGCGATCGCCGCCGTGCCGGTGCCCTGGATGCCGGTGCCGCCGCTGCCGCGCTGCGTGCCCCCGTTCCAGTTGAACGCCCCGAGGATGCTCACCACGCCGTCGCCGGTCAGCGTGCCGCCCGTCTGGGTGAAGGTCGCCCCGGTCCCGAAGAGGCCCACCGAGTCGATCTGCAGCGTGCCCCCGACGAGCTGCAGCGTCGGGGTGCCCGTGATGCCGGCGACCAGCCACGCGACGGTCGTCACGCCATTGACCGTCACCGTCGGGTTCCCCTCGACCACCACGGAGTCGGTCGTGGTCGGCGTGCGGCCGAGGCTCCAGTTGGCGGCCGAGAACCAGTTCCCGTCCGCGGCGCCACCGGTCCAGACGTTCGCTGTCGCCGGATCGTTCGCGCCCCACCCGGTGATCGTCGCGCCATTGGCCTCGACGACGCGCCCGCCATGCGAGGTGGGCGTCGTGCCCGAGAGCGAGAGCACGAAGCTGCCGTTCGCCGTGCCGTCCGGGTCCTCGGCGCGGATGTAGGCGCCGGTCGTCGGCACCACGTCGAACACGAGCGCGCTCGCGCCGACCACGCCGTCGGAGCGGAGGATGCGCAGCTGCTCGAGCGTCGGATCCTGCGCGGCGAACTCGAGCGACGACAGCAGCCCGATCGGCTGCCCGTCGCGGAGCTCGAGGCGGACGTGCGAGAGCAGGGCGCCGCTGAGCGAGGCGCCGTGCGCCACCAGCAGGGCGCCGCCGTCCGAGAGGAGCCGGCGGAACGGCTCCGGTCCGTCGCGCACCTGGCCGGCGGCGAACACGTCGCTGTTGAGCCGCACCGCCGTTGCCCCCGACGGCTGGCCCACCTCGAGGTTCGCGAACCGGCTCGAGCCGGCGTCGATCCCCGGGTCGCTGAAGATCATCGACTGGTCCACGGTGCCCATGAAGCGCGTCGTGTGCGCGGCACTCGCCTGGAACGCCGTCGCCGTCGTGCCCTGCGTGAAGTTGCCCCCGACCTCGAGCAGGCCGGAGGTGAGCAGGCCCGCCGTGCTGCCGCCGCTGAACGTCGCGCCCTGCAGCAACCGCACGTGGGACGTCGCCGTCGTCATCGCGAGCACGCCGCCGGCGAGCGTGCTGAACTGGCCGCCGACCTCGAGCAGGCCGTTCGGCGCGGTCACCACCGCCGTGCCCTCCACCTGGAGGTCCGTCGTGGGGAGGAGCAGCGTGTCGAGCACCGTCGTCGTCCCCGCCAGCGCCCGCGTGAAGCACTCGGCGCGGCCGCGGACCGTCACCGGCGTCGCGCTGCCCTGGAACTGCAGCGCGCCGGAGCAGAGCAGCCCGCCGGTGGTCGGCAGCACGAGCCGCTCGGTGACCGTGAAGCTGCCCGCGGCCACGAGCGGCGAGGCCGTGCGCGCGGAGACGAAGGCGCGCAGCGTCGTGTTGTCGGGGATCACCGGATTGTAGAGCAGGCCATCCGGCACGAAGACCGAGTCGGCCGCCGTCGGGACCTGGGCGTTCGCCCAGTTCGCCGTGTTCGTCCAGTCGGAGGTCGTGGCGCCGCCGGTCCAGCGGAAGCTGGAGACGTCCGCCCAGTTGAGCAGCTGCGCCGGCGCGACCGCCTCGGCGAACCCGCCGTGGAAGAGCGGTGTCGGCGCACCGTTGATGTCCACCACGAGGTCGTCGCCGTTCCCGGGCGCGGTGTCCTGCGCGCGGAGGTAGCGGCCGGCGCCGGTCGGTGCCGTGGAGAACACGGGGTCGAAGAGCGTCACCGTGCCGCCCGCCCGCGCGATCTCGAGCTGGACGACGGCCGGGTCGAAGTCGGCGAAGGTGAGCGTGCTGTTGGTGGCGATCGTCGAGTCGCCCTGCAGGACGAGGCCGACGTTGCGGAACGTGAAGGTGCCGCTCTGCGCGAGGCCCTCCGCCCGGACGAGGCGGGTGCCGCCCGCACCGAGGAGGCTCGAGGCGAACGTCGCGCCGCCGTCGGCGGCGAGGTTCAGCACGCCGAGCACGTTCGCGTCGCTCTCGAAGGTGCGCGTGATGCCGGTCTGCACGACCTCGAGGCGGCCGAAGTGCGACTCGCCCGAGGTGCCGAACGAGACCGCGCCGCTCCCCTCGAGCCGCACGGCGAAGCCGGGCGCGGCCCGGAAGCTCCGCGGGGACTGGCTCGCCAGCTGCCGGAAGTCGCCCCACACGGCGAGCGTGCCGCTCGTGAGCGCGCCCTCGCTGTCCCGGCCGTCGAACGTGGCGTCGCCGTACACCGTGAGGGTGTGCGGCAGCGCGGCGCTCGCGAGGAGGCCGCCGGCGGTGACCGTCAGGTCCCCGGCGATCCGGAGGTCGCCGGGCTGCCCCGCGCCGCCGGCGCTGAACGTGCCGGCGATCTCGAGCGTGCCGGCGATCGAGTCCGGCGCGCCGGTGAAGAGCGGCGTCACCGTCCCGAGGATCCGCACCGTCTGGTACTGTGGCGTGCCGAGTGCGCCGACGCGGAACGGCATCGCCTGGCCCGTGCCGGAGAAGATCGTCGTGTCGGGCCGGAAGAGCGCCGTGTCGGCGAGCGTGCCGAAGAGCTCGACGACGCGCGGCGAGACCCGCGTGCCGCTCACGCCGTAGAGCGTATCGGCGACGACGAGCCGGCCGGTGCCGACGATCGAGCCACCGTAGTCCACGAAGGCGTCCTGTTGCACGAGCACCGTGTCCTGCAGGCGCACGGGGCGGTTCACGCGCAGCTGCGCGAACTGGACCACCGGGCCCGGGCTCGCGACCGTCGCCGTGTCCACCGCGCCGCCCTCGAACCGCGTGAGGTGCGAGCCGGTCGCGGCGAAGGCGTCCGGGGTGGTCCCGGCCTGCAGGCCACCGCGCAGCGTGAGCACGCCGAACGACAGCAGGCCGCTGGTGGACCGGCCCTGGAAGTTCGCGGTGCCGCTCACCTCGACCGAGTCGCCGATGCTGGTCATCTGCAGCGCGGCCGTGCCGTCCACCACGAGGTCGGCGAGCACGCGCACCGGGAACCCGACCGGCCAGAGCGTCGCGCCGCCGTGGATCCCGAGCGTGCCGCCGACGCGGAGCGGGCCGCTGAGCGTCACGGTGCCCGTCGCGGCGGTCGAGACGCTGCAGTCGATGAGCCCGCGCGCCGAGGCGTTCGTCGCGCCCACGGCGACGGTGCCGCCATTCGTGCAGGCGATGCCCACCGTGTCGGGCCGCAGCGCGAGGCGCTCCGTGATGGTGATGGTGTTGAGCGACGGGAGCAGCAGCGGCAGGTCGTGCTCGTTCACGAGCGCACGGATCGTGATCGGGTCCACGACCGTGGGCACGCGCGGCGCGCCGGCCGGGATGCGCACCGAGTCGCCCGGCGTCGGCACCTGGCCCTCGACCCAGTTCGCCGGGTTCGTCCAGTCGGCATCGGTCGCGCCCGACCAGGTGAGGCCCGCGAACGCCGGCCAGCCGGTCAGCTCGGCGCCGTTGATGGCGGTCGCGAACCCGCCGTGCGTCGCCGGCGAGGGCGACGTCACGTTCACCGCGAAGGTGCCGCTCGCCGCGCCGTCCACGTCATTGACGAGCAGGTAGCCGCCGCCGGCGGCCGGCACCGTCTGGAAGGTCGGGGCCACGAGCGTCACGCTGCCGGACGGCCGCACGAGCGCGAGCGCGGTGCCGTTCGGGTCCTGGTCCAGGAACGTGAGCGAGTCGAGCGCGAGGATCGGCGCGCCCGCCGTGATCTCCCAGTGGATGCCCTCGAACGTCGCGCCGCGCACGTCCGCGCCGTAGGTCGAGAGCGTGAGGCCGGCGGCCCCGACGATCGCCCCGCCCGGGAGCGACGGCACGATGAGCATCCCTTCCGCGAGCACCGACGTGCCGAGGATCAGCCGCGCCGCGGGCAGCGCCTGCTCGTCCACGAGCGCCGCGAAGTGCGAGTTGCCGGCGCCGGGGTTCGCGTTGGCCAGCGAGATCGTCTGGTCCCCGCTGCCGTTGAACACCGTCCGGTGCGCCCCGCTGGCGCCGAACGACGCGGCGTCGCCCGTCTGCGTGAAGTCCCCGCCCACGTACAGCACGCCGTCGATGAGGTGGCCGGTGGTCGCGGCCCCGCCGAACACCACGCTGCCCGTCGCCGCCAGCGTGTCGGCGTTGGTGGACATCCGGACGTAGCCGGTGCCGGCGGTGGCGAATCCGTCCGTGTCGAGCCGGTGGCCGCCGAGCGTGAGCTCGCCGCCGCTCACCGTGACGGTCCCGGTGACCGTCAGCGGGCCGTCGAGCCCGACCCCGGCGAGGAACTCCACCGAGCCGAGGAACTGCGGCGGGATCACCGGGTCCGCGCCCGTGAACCGGGTGAGCGCCACCTGCCAGCGCGAGCCCACGGCGTCGATCAGGCTGCCGTCGATGCTCACGAGGTTCGCGCCGCCCACCACGGACGTGTTCGCGCCGAGCGTCACGTCGCCCGCCACGCGGGCATCGCCGTTGAAGGTCGCCCCGCCCACGGCGTCGATCTCCAGCTGGCCGAACTGCGAGCCGTTCGGCGCCGAGAACGCGATGGTCGCGTTCGGCCCGGTGATCCGCGTCAGGTGCGCGCCGCTGGCGACGAACGCCGCCTGCGCCTCGTTGATCATCGCGAAGTTGCCGTTGAGCACCAGCACGCCGTCGGACAGGTCGCCGCCGAGGCTGCTCCCGCCGAACGAGACGTTGCCGGTCACGGTGAGCGTGTCGTCCGCCTCCTGCATCCGGAGCCGGCCGTTGTCGCGCGTGACGAGCGCGAGGTCGCCGCCCCCGACCGCCACGGTCCCGACGACATCCACCGCCGCGTCGTTGACGATCGTCAGTGAGGCCGGATGCGGGCCGGCGAGCTGGTACGTGCCCGCCTCGACCCGCGTCGCGATGGTCTCGCCGACGATGAGCGACCCGGCGTTGCCCCACGCCACCAGCGTGTCCACCTGGAAGATGCCGCCGGTGCGGATGAGCGCCGTCTGCCAGCCGATCGCGCCGGCGATCACCACGTCGGCGGTGACCTCCGGCTGCCCCACCGCGAGCAGCGTGTGCCCCGGCGCGATCACGCTGTCGCCCGTGAGCTGCAGCTCGGACGTCATCTTCGCGTCCGACAGGAACGTCACGCTGCCGCTGCCGGCGCCGCGGATCGAGAGCAGCCGGTTGAAGCAGGAGCCCGTCACGCAACCGGCGGCGCGCGTGAGGTCGGGGGTCGCGAGGCTGATCGTCTGCGGGCCCGTGCCGGCCAGCGTCACCGCATGCCCGCCGGACGGGGCGAGCGCATCCTGCGCCCCGCCCACCTGCGTGAGGTCGCCGCGCACGACGAGGTTGCCGTTCGTGAGGAGGCCGGCCGTGCTCCCGCCGCCGAAGGTCGCGTTGCCGCTCACGTTCAGCGTGCCGGACGTCGTCATCTCCAGCACGCCCGCGCCGCTCGTGAAGAGGTCGCCCTGCACGTCGGTGAGGAACGCCCCGTTGGCGAAGGTGCCGCCCCCGATCTCGAGCGGGCCGGCGATGGTCACCGGGCCGTTGGTGGTGTGGGTGCCGTTCAACACGACGAGGCGCGCCACCGCGCCGCGCACGGTGCCCGAGCCGCCGAGCAGGATGAGCCCGCCCGTGGAGGCGGTGATGCCGCCGCCCGGTGCCACGTCGAGCGTGCCGTTCACGCTGAGGGTCTGGTCCACCAGCTCGAGCGTCGCGCCGGGCTCGACGAGCAGCCGGCTCATGAGGGCCGGCACGTCGAGCGCCGGCGCGAACGGCGTCCCGGCGGGGATCCGCACCGAGTCGGCGGCCGCCGGGACGGCGTTGCCGCTCCAGTTCGCGGCCGTGCCCCACGCGGTGCTCGTCGCCCCCGTCCACACCACGTTCGCGACGCTCGCGCTGGCCGTCGCGGTGAAGGTCCGCGGGGCGAGCGCCAGCGCCGACGCGCTCACCTCCTGCACCCCCGTCACCGCGCCCAGCGTCCACTGCGTGCGCGCGATGCCGGCGGCGTCGGTGACGCCGGTGAGCGGCGACACGCTGCCGCCGCCCGACTGCACCGTCCACGTGACGGTGACGCCCGCGATCCCGTTGCCGGCGGCGTCCTCGACGCGCGCCGCGAGCGAGTCGGGGAGCACCGCGCTCGCGACCGCCGCCTGGGCGTCGCCGCCGGCCGCGGCGATCGCCGCCGGCGCGCCGACCGCGATCGTGAACGGCGCCGACACCGTGCTGTCGAGCCCCGCCGAGCGGAACCGCCAGCGGTACTGGCCCGCCGTGGTCAGCGTGAGGTCGGCGAAGGTCGCGACACCGGCCACCGCGTTCTGCGCCTGCGTCCCGCCGAGCGACCAGCCCACCTGCGGCCCGCTGTCCACCACCACCTCGACCAGCCCCGTGAAGCCGGACACGAGGTTCCCCGCGCCGTCCACCGCGCGGACGCTCGTCGCCGGGATCACCGCGAGCGACGCGGCGTTGCCCGGCTGCTGCGTGACCTCGAGGCGCACGGCGGCGCCCACGGTCGCCGTCGCCGTCATCACGAAGCCCGAGCCCGTGAGGCCGGTGGACGTCACCACGAACTCCACCAGCCCCGGCGTCGGCGGCAGCGTCGGCGTCAGCGGCGCGAAGCCCGTCGCGTTGGTCGTCACCGTGTCCACGCGCAGCGTGTCCACGCCCTGCCGCATGGTGTACACCACGGGCACGCCGCCGATGCCGTTGCTCCCGGCGTCGGTCACGCGCGTGCGCAGCGGCAGCGGCAGCGCCGTCCCGGCGGGCGCGGTCTGCCCGTCGCCCGAGTTCACGTTCGCCCGGAAGACGCGCGTCGCCGGCCCGACGAGGATGTCGAAGGGCGCAGGGTCCACCGTGCCGACGCCCGGCGCCCGGAACCGCAGCTGGTAGGTGCCCGCCGTCGGGAAGTTGAGGAAGTCGAACACCGCGACGCCGTTCACCGTCGCCGCCGAGACCGAGTCGGGGTACGGGCCGTCCGGGCTCGCGAGCACGAAGCCCCAGATCGGCGTGCTGTACCCCGGCACCACGTTGCCGAACGCGTCGCGCACCTCGAGCACGACATCGGGGACGATGACGCCGGCGAGCGTGTTGGGGATCGCGCCCGACGTGATCACCACCTGCGACGCGGCGCGCGGCAGCGCGGTCGCGTTGAACACCAGGCCCGAGTTCGCGAGCCCGGCCGACGTGGCGACGAACTGCACCGGGCCGGCCGTCGGCGGCAGCGTCGGCGTGAACGCCGCGATGCCGGTGCCGTCGGTGCTCACGGTGTCCACGCGCACCGTGTCCACGCCCTGGCGCGTCGTGAAGACCACCGGCACGCCGGCGATCGGGTTCGCCTCGGTGTCATGCACGCCGACGCGCAGCGGCAGCGGCAGCGGCGTTGCGACCGGCGCCGTCTGCCCGTCGCCCGGCGCGATCGAGTCGGGGAACATCGAGGCCGCGGGGCCCGCGACGATCGTGAACGCGTTCGGCGACACGTCGGCCAGGCCCGGCGACGAGAAGCGGAGCTGGTAGCTGCCGACGCGCGAGAGGTTGATGGCGGCGAACGTCGCCACCCCGCCGACCGCGACCTCGGGGATCGAGTCCGGCCACGGGCCCTGCGGGGTCACGTCGGCATGCCCGTACACGGTGCCGGTGAAGCCCGGCACCAGATTGCCCGCCGCGTCGCGCACCTCGATCACCACCGGCGGCTGGTCCACGCCGGCCACGCCGTCCGGGATCGCGCCGGAGGTGATCGCGAGCTGCGTCGCCGCGCCCGGCACCGCGGTCGCCGTCGCCACCGCCTGCGCCGCCGGCGCGGTGACGATCGTCGCGGTGATGCTCTGCGCGCCGAGTGCGCCGCCGAGCGTCCACGTCGTGCTGAGCTCGCCCGAGGCGTTCGTCACGCCGCCCACGGTGCCGACGCTGCCGCCGCCGGTCGTGACCGCGATGGTGACCGGCGTCCCGACCGTCAGGTTGCCGAACGCGTCGGTGGTGCGGAAGGTGACCTGGCCCGGCAGCGCCGCCAGCGCGCCGCCGGTCTGTGCGTTCCCGGCCACGACCGCGATCGCGGCCGCATCCGCCGCGGTGATGGTGAACGGCGCGCTCGTCGCGTCGGCGAGGCCGGCGCTCGACGCGGTGAGCGTCCAGCCGCTGCCCGCCCGGTCCACCGAGAGCCCCGCGAACGTGGCGACGCCGGCGACCGCATTGACGGTCGTCGTGCCCGCGAGCGTGCCGCCGCCCGGGCCACCGCCGAGCGCCACGGTCACCGCGCCGGTGAAGCCCGGCACGAGGTTGCCGAGGCCGTCGCGCGCCTCGAGCGTCCACGCCGGCGTGATCGCCTGGCCGGCGATCGCGGCGCCCGGATTGAGCGTGAAGACGAGCTGCGACGCCGTGCCCGGCACCGCGGTCGCGCTGAACGTGACCGGCGAGCCCGTGAGCCCGGCCGCGGTCGCGGCGACGGTGCTCGCGCCCGGGGTCGTCGCGAGCGTGAAGCCCGTGCTCGCCTGGCCCGTCGCGTCGGTCGTGGTGCCCGGCGCGGCGACGACGCCGGCGCCCGCGGTGAGCGCCCACGTGACGGACACGCCCGCAACGCCGTTGCCGAACGCGTCGGTCGCGCGCACGACGAACGGCGCCGCGAGCGCGGTGAGCACCGTGCCGGACTGGCCGTCGCCGGAGACGCGCACGAGCTGCGACGCCGCGGCCGCGGTCACGTCGAACGCGGCCGTGGTGTCGGGCGTGAGCACGCCGCTCGTCGCGATGAGGCGGTAGCCCGTGCCGGCGGTCGTGATGTTCGCGGGGAACGTGGCGACGCCGCCGACCGCGTTCACGGTCGCGGTGCCGCCCACCGTGGCGCCGAAGCCGTTCGGCGCGAGCGCGATGGTCACCGCGCCGGTGAAGGTCGAGGCGAGCGCGCCCGTGCCGTCCTGCGCCTGCACGGTGAGCGGCGCGATCGCCGCGCCGGCGACGAGGCCGGCGGGCTCCGCCGTGAAGACGAGGCGCGACGCGACCGGCGCGGTCCCCGTCGCCGTCACGACGCGCGTCGCGGTCGCGACGCCCGGCACCGACGCGGTGAGGCTCTGCGCGCCCAGCGTCGCGCCGAGCGTCCAGTTCACGCTCACGAGGCCGGACGCGTCGGAGGTGTCGGCGGTGACGTTCAGCGTGCCGCCGCCGGTGGTGACGGCGAAGGTGACCGGCACGCCGGCCACCGGCACCGCGTCCGTCGCGGTCACCTGCAGCACGACGGGCTGTGCGAGCGCCTGCCCCACCGTCGCCGACTGCGCGTCACCCGAGACCGCCCCCAGGAGCGCCGGCGGCAGTGCGACCTGCACGGTCGAGGTATCGGCGACGAAGCCGGTGCCGACCGCGACGCGCGCGATCACGCGCGCGGCGCCGCGGCGCTGCCGCCACTGCACGCTGCCGACGCCGATGTTCGCGACGGTCGCGCGCGCGGTGTCCTCGGCGGCATAGAACACGGGCACACCCGTGAGCGTCCCGCCCTGCGCATCGCGGACCACCGACGTGAAGGTGCTCGTCGTCCCCGCGACCGCGGAGCCGGTGTCCGGGGACATCGTGACGGAGGCGGGCACGACCCCGCCGGGATAGACGGGACTGATCGGCAGCACCACCGGCGCACCCGGGCGCGAGCCGCCGCGTGCGGTGACGGGGAGCGGGCCGCCGCGGAACACCGTGTCGCCCTGCGCGTTGAGGTAGGCCATCGAGAGGCCCATCGTGACGCCGGTGTCCGGCGTGGTCAGCGGCAGCGGCACGTCGAGGGTCAAGGCCACCGAGTCCGCCGCGGACGGGAAGTCGATCACCGTGTCCTTCGCGACCTGTCCGTCCGTGCGGCGCAGCGTCACCCGCACCTGCGTGAACGGGATCAGGTCGCTGATCGCGTCCGCACCGGGGAAGGCGGGGAAGACCGGCTCGAGCCGCATCGCGGCGACGAGGCCGCGGCCGTAGCTGAGCCCGTCACCGGGGCCCGTCACCTCACGGCCGCAGGAGAGGAGGCTGAGGCCGGCGAGCGCGGCCAGGAGACGGAGACTGCGGCGGGTCTGGAGCACGTGCGATCCGGCGTTGGGTTCGGTGATGCGCTCTATTGTAGCACGCAAGGGACGGGCCGGCGACCGGAATTGTCACACCCCCGGCGGACGGATCCGCCGGGGGTGTACAGGGATGCGACAGGATGTCCGTCAGGGTTTGCGTGGCGCGGACCGGTCCACCGGGTAGATGAGCCGGACACCGCCGCGGCCGTCGCAGCGCGCGCGCGCGCGTGTCCTGCACGACGTAGCTCCCGTCGCCGCACTGGAGCGACGCACCCGCCGGCACCGGCTCCGCCGGCACGACGACGTTCGCGCGGCTGGCGAACGGTGCGGCCTGCACCGCCGGGGCGGTGCTGGCCGCACCGGCCGCGGGAGCGGGGGCCGACCGGCGCCCGGCCGGTGCGGGCGCGATCGGCGTCCGCTTCAGCGGGAACCGGACCGCGATCCCGCCGCGGGCGTCGCACGCGGCATCGCCGGCACTGACGGCCTGGAACGTCCCGTCGCGGCACCGCATCGCCGCGCCATTCGGACCGGTGCCCTCGACGCGCTCGGGCAGCGGGGTCCGCGCGGGCGCTGTCGGAATCGCAAGGGTTGGAATCCCGGTGCGGAGATGACGATCTCGCCGCCGCCGGTGCCGGTCGCGACGACCCACATCAGGAACTGCATCTCGCCCGGGGGCAGCACCCCCTCGGTGAGCGTGCCG
>JAIBBJ010000002.1 GCA_019694735.1 Gemmatimonadaceae bacterium
GCATCGCCCGCCCCGGTCCCCGCGGCGGTGCCGGCCGTGCCCGCCGGTCGCGTGATCGCCTCCCCGCTCGCCCGCCGCATCGCGGGCGATGCCGGCGTGAACCTCGCCGGCGTCCAGGGCTCCGGTCCGGGCGGCCGCATCGTGAAGCGCGACATCGAGGCGGCCATGGCGACCGGCGCTGCGGCGCCGCCCGCGTCGTCCGCCGGCGCGCCCCGACCCCGCGCGGCTGCGCCCGGCGAGGCCTTCCGCGACGAGCCGCTCACCCAGATCCGCAAGACGATCGCGCGTCGCCTCTCCGAGTCCATCGGCCCGATCCCGACCTTCTACCTCACCGCCGAGTTCGACCTCTCGCGCGCCGCCGAGATGCGCGCCGCGGCGGCCGAGCTCGGCGACGCGTACAGGTTCTCCTTCAACGACCTCGTGCTGAAGGCGACGGCGACCGCGCTGCTGCAGCACCCCGAGGTGAACGCCCACTGGCTCGGCGACCGGATCCGCTACTTCGGCACCGTGGACCTCGGCATGGCGGTCGCCACCGACGACGGCCTCATCGTCCCGGTGATCCGGAACGCCGAGCAGAAGCGCATCAGCGAGATCTCGGCCGAGGCCAAGGCCCTCGCGAAGCGCGCGCGCGAGCGGAAGCTCAAGCCCGAGGAGTTCACCGGCTCGACGTTCTCGGTCTCGAACCTCGGGATGATGCAGATCGACCAGTTCACGGCGATCATCAACCCGCCCGAGGTCGGCATCCTCGCCATCGGCGCGATCGAGGACAAGGTCGTCGTCGGGGCGGACGGCGGCTTCGAGGTGCGCAAGAAGCTCCGCGTCACGATGAGCTGCGACCACCGCGTGATCGACGGCGCGGTCGGGGCGCGGTTCCTCCAGACGCTGCGCCGCCTGATCGAGAATCCGCTGCTGCTCGCCTTCTGATCCCACCCTCCCATCGAATCGCGACCATGGCTCAGTTCGACGTCATCTACCTCGGCGGGGGCCCCGCCGGCTACGTCGGCGCGCTCCGCTCCGCCCAGCTCGGGCAGTCCGTCGCCGTCGTCGAGCGCGAAGGGCTCGGCGGCACCTGCGTCCTCTGGGGCTGCATCCCGGCCAAGGCCCTGCTCGAGGCCGCGTCCATCGCGCAGAAGGTCGCGAAGGGCAAGGAGTTCGGCGTCACCGCCGAGAAGGTGACGCTCGACTACGGGGTGGCGATGAAGCGCTCCCGCGCGGTCAGCGCGCAGAACTCCAAGGGCGTCGAGTTCCTCTTCAAGAAGAACAAGATCACCTGGCTCAAGGGCACCGGCACCCTCGCGGCGGGGAGGACCGTGACGGTCACCGGCGCTGACGGCAAGGCCGAGACGCACACCGCGACCAAGGGCGTCGTCATCGCGACCGGGTCCCGCGTGAAGGGCCTCCCGCAGATCGGGCTCGAGCTCGACAAGACGCTGGTGCTGTCGTCGGACGAGGCGCTCACGCTCGAGAAGGCCCCGGCGACGATCGCCGTGATCGGGGCCGGCGCGGTCGGCTGCGAGTTCGCCGACGTGTTCAACGCGTTCGGGTCGAAGGTCACCCTCCTCGAGGTCATGCCGCGGCTGCTGCCGGTGGAGGACGAGGACTGCTCGGTCGAGCTCGGCAAGGCGTTCAAGAAGCGCGGCATCGAGGTGATCACCGGCGCGAAGCTCGGCACCGCGAAGAAGGGGAAGGCGGGGGTGACCATCCCGGTCGAGGCGAACGGCGAGAAGAAGGAGATGACCTTCGACGTCGTCCTCGTCGCCGCCGGCCGCGCGCCGAACATCGAGCACATCGGATTGAAGGAGGCCGGCGTGCAGACCACGGAACGCGGCTTCATCCGGATCAACGAGCGGTTCGAGACGACCGCCAAGGGCGTCTACGCCATCGGCGACGTCGCCGGCCCGCCGATGCTCGCCCACAAGGGCTCGCGCGAAGGGCACGTGGTCGCCGACATCCTCGCCGGCCACGCGCACCATCCGGTGAACTACGGCAACATCCCCAATGCCACCTACTGCCACCCCGAGGTCGCGTCGATCGGCCTCACCGAGGCGCAGTGCAAGGAGAAGGGGCTCAAGTACAAGGTCGGCAAGTTCCCGTTCTCGGCGAACGGCCGCGCCCGCACCTCGGGCGAGACCGAGGGGTTCGTGAAGGTCATCCGCGACGAGCGGTTCGGCGAGATCCTCGGGGCGCACATCTGCGGCGCGCACGCGACCGAGATGATCCACGAGTTCGCGGTGGCCCGCGAGAACGAGTACACGGTCGAGGAGATCGACCTCGCGATCCACGCGCACCCGACGCTCTCGGAGGCGATCGCGGAGGCGGTGCTCGACTCGATGGGGAAGATGCTGCACGCGTGAGCGTGAGCGGGCGCTGATGCGGGACCTCCTCGTCCTCGACCTGGGCCTCCGCGGCTACGCGGAGGCCTTGTCGTTCCAGCGGGCCGTCGCGGCCGCGCGGCTCGCGCAGCGCATCCCGGACGACGTGCTGCTGCTCGTCGAGCACCCGCCCGTGATCACGACCGGCCGCTCCACCAAGGCGGCGAACCTGCTGGCGTCGCCGGCCCTCCTCGCCGCGCGGGGCGTCGAGCTGCACGACGTCGAGCGCGGGGGCGACGTCACCTTCCACGGGCCCGGTCAGCTGGTCGGCTACCCGATCGTCGACCTCACCGGCCACCGGCAGGACCTCCACTGGTACCTGCGCCAGGTCGAGGAAGTGCTCATCCGCGGCGTGCGCCCGTTCGGCGTGGACGCCGAGCGGAACCCGGGGAAGACGGGCATCTGGACGAACGGCCGGAAGCTCGCGAGCATCGGCGTGCACGCGCGGCAATGGGTCACGTGGCACGGGTTCGCGCTGAACGTGACGACGGACCTGAGCTACTTCGACCTGATGGTGCCGTGCGGGCTCGACGGCGTGGCGATGACGTCGGTCGCGCAGGAGCTGCTGGAGCGGGCGAGCGGCGCCTGCCTCGCGCCGTCGCCGGACCTGCCCGATGCCGTCCGCGCCGCGGTCGTGCGATCTTTCGGCGAGGTGTTCGAGCGGCAGCCGGTGGCGTCCACCGAGGCCGCCCTCGCCGCCGCCCTCGTGCCGCCTCCGGAGTCCTGATGCCCGTCGCCCGTCGTTCCCGTACGCTCCCCCTCACCGCGCTCCTGCTGGTCGGCGCCGCCTGCGGCGGCGGCCGCGCGCCCGCGCCGGCCCCGGAGCCCGTGCCCGACGTGGTGCGGATCGACGTCGTGCCCGAGTCGCTCCGCGCGGCGCCCGACCTGCCGATGCCGGTCGTGCAGCCGCGCGCCGACACGCCGCGGGCCTGGAACGACCTCGATACGACGGCGGCGCGGATCCCGCTCCTCGTCGCGACGACGCGCAACTACGTCAATGCCGACTGGCCGGGCGACCGCTACGGCACGATCGACGCGAACGCGCTGAGCTGGGCGATCGCGCGCGTGAACGTCCCCTCGTACGGCCAGCGCGCCGAGGGGCTCATCACCCGTGCCACCGCCGGCGGGACGCCCGACGGCGCGACGCAGATGTTCATCGCATCGCTCATCCCGGGCGACTCGATCCGCTTCGTGCAGCGGCTCCGCGACGACCTCGCGACCACCCGCTCCCGCGACATCCTCGTCTTCGTCCACGGCTACAACTCGAGCTTCGAGGACGCCGCTGTCCGCCTCGCGCAGATCACCGCCGACATGGGGTTCGACGGCACCGCGGTGCTGTTCGCCTGGCCGTCGCAGGGTGCGCTCTCGGGGTACGTCCGGGACCAGCAGACGGCGCGCAACGCCGGCTGGCACCTCCTGCGGCTGCTGCACGACATCCTGCCGCGCGCGAACCCCGACCGCATCCACGTCGTCGCGCACTCGATGGGCTCCGAGGTGCTGAGCAAGGCGTTCTCGCTCGTGGATCCGCGCGACTCGCTGCCGCGCCTCGGCCAGGTCGTCTTCGCGGCGCCGGACGTGGACGCGCGCATCTTCGGCCGCGAGATCCTGCCGATCATCCGGCAGCGCGCCCAGGGCGTGACCCTCTACGCGTCCAGCGAGGACGAGGCGCTGCGCGCCTCCCGCGTGCTCAACGGCGTGTGGCGCCTCGGGCTCGGCGGCGACTCGTTGACCGTGCTCGACGGGATGACCACGATCGACGCCACCCGCGTCCGCGGCGACCTGCTCGGCCACACCCTCTTCGGCAACTCGGCGCTCCTCTCCGACCTGCACGCCGTGCTGACCGAGGGACGCGGTCCGGGCGAGCGGCGGCTCCTGCAGGTGCGGCGCGCCGACGGTGCGGTCTTCTGGCGCTTCCGCTGACGCCACACGCGATGCGTGGGGCGCCCTGAACGGGCGCGCCGCCGCACTCAGAGATCGATCAGCACCAGCCCGGCGATCGGGGTGCCGCCCCCCGCCGTGTCCGTCGTGACCAGCGTGCGCATCGCCCGGTCGGCGAAGGTCTGCGTCAGGTCGAACAGCACCGTCGTGGTGCCCGCCTGGGTCACGCGGAAGCGGTAGCGTCCCGCAGCGAAGGTCTCGTAGTCGCGCACCCCCCGGAACGGGACACCGGCGAACGTCGGCGTGAGTCCGGTGAGCGACGCGGTCGGGTCCGTGACGTACACATCCACCGTGCCGGCCGCCGGCGAGCCCTGGATGAAGCGGAGGGCGATCTCCCCGCCCGCGGGGATCGCCGCGGTGTCCGGCACCACGAAGCCCTCCACCGACCCGACCAGGCCCGTCGCGAGCACGGTGTAGGCGCGCGGGAACTCCACCGGATGCGTCAGGTCCACCACATCGGTGCCGCCACCCGAGCGGAACCGCACGCGCAGGTTCCCCGAGCCGGTCTCCGTGAAACCGGAGACGAACCGGTAACCGACGCCCTGGAAGACGCGCGACGTGTCCACGAAGACGTCGAGGGCCGGTGCGTTGGGGATCAGCTGCAGGAAACGCAGGTGCGACGACGGCTGGCGGGTCGTCGTGGGCGCGTCGGTCATGCACGCGGCGGTGACCACCGCGGCGAGGGCGACGAGCAGCCCGGCACGGCGGGAACGGCCGGCGGGGCGGAGGAACGGGGCGATGGGCATCGTGCGGGGAATCTCTCGGGAGCGGGGTGCCGAATCCAGTCCGTGGCCCTCCGTGCGCCCGGCCGTGCGCGCCGGCGCGCCGGCGGGCATCACGCGGGTACGGTGACTCCGGTGGTTCGGGATATATTCAGGCCGTGTCGTCCGATCCCATCCCCTACCCCGCCCGCGTCCGCGAGGTCACACCGCGGCGCGCCGTGGACTTCGCCGCGGAGCTGAACGAGGCGCAGCGGAAGGCGGCGACGCATCCCGACGGCCCGTTGCTCATCGTCGCGGGCGCCGGGACGGGCAAGACGCGCACGCTGGTCTACCGGGTCGCGCACCTCATCGAGCGCGGCGTGCCGGCGGAGCGGATCCTCCTGCTCACCTTCACCCGCCGCGCCGCGCAGGAGATGCTCGCCCGCGCCGAGAAGCTGGTGGGATCCACGAGCCGCGCCGTCCACGGCGGCACCTTCCACGGCACGGCGCACCGGCTGCTCCGCCGCTTCGGCCCCGAGGCCGGGATCGCGAACGACTTCACGATCCTCGACCAGGGGGACGCCGAGGACCTCATGCAGCTCTCGCGGGCGGCGTGCGGCTTCGCCGACAAGACGAAACGCTTCCCGAAGAAGGAGACGCTGCACCACGTCTATTCGCGGCACGTGAACACGGGCATCCCGGTCGGCGCGATCCTGCGCGAGGAGTATCCGCGGTTCGTCGAGTTCGACGAGGACTTCGGGACCGTCTTCGCCGACTACACGGCGCGCAAGCAGGGCCGGAACCTCCTCGACTACGACGACCTGCTGCTCTACTGGGCGATGCTCCTCGAGACGCCCGAGGCGCGCGTGATCGGCGACCGGGTCGGCGCGCTCTACGACCACATCCTCGTCGACGAGTACCAGGACACCAACGTCCTGCAGTCCCGCATCCTCAAGGGGATGTGCCGCGTCCACCGGAACCTGACGGTGGTCGGGGACGACGCGCAGAGCATCTACGCCTTCCGCGGCGCGACGATCCGCAACATCCTCGACTTCCCGCGCGACTTCGCCGGGGCGGCGGTGGTGACGCTCGAGCGGAACTACCGCTCGACCCAGCCGATCCTCGACGCGTCGAACACGCTCATCTCGCGCGCCGAGGAGCGCTTCACCAAGGAGCTCTACACGACACGCACCGGCGGCGAGCGGCCCTGGCTCGTCACCGCGCAGGACGACGCGCAGCAGACCCGCTTCGTGGTCGACCGGATCCTCGAGCTCCACGAGCAGGGCACGCCGCTCCGCGAGATGGCGGTGCTCTTCCGCGCCGGCTACATGAGCGCGGACCTCGAGATCGAGCTGACGGCGCGCAACATCCCGTTCGAGAAGTGGGGCGGCCTCAAGTTCCTCGAGGCGGCGCACGTGAAGGACGTGCTCGCCTTCCTGCGGGTGCTGGAGAACCCGCGCGACGAGGTGAGCTGGTACCGCCTCCTCAACCTGATGCCCGGCATCGGCGAGACCACCGCCCGCCGCGCCATCGAGGCGCTCGCCGAACGGGGATGGAACCCCGAGGCGTTCGCCGACTTCGCGCCGCCGCCCCGCGCCCGCGAGGCGCACGAGCAGCTCGTGGCGCTGCTGCGGGCGCTCCGGCGCGCCGACCTCGAGGGCACGGCCGGCGTCGCGCAGGACATCGTCCGCGTCCGCACCATGTACGACGGGATCCTCCGTGCCCGCTACGACCGCGAGGAGCCGCGCCTCGCCGATCTCGACCGCCTGCAGGCGATCGCCGACGGGTTCCCGTCGCGCACCGACTTCCTCGCCGCCATCACCCTCGACCCCCCGGCCTCGAGCACCGACCTCGGCTTCGGCGCCGAGGCGGAGGACGACACGCTGGTGCTCTCGACGGTGCACAGTGCCAAGGGCAAGGAGTGGGACGCCGTCTTCCTCATCTGGGCGGTGGACGGCTGGTTCCCGATGTCCCGCGCCCTCGGCGATGACGACCAGATCGAGGAGGAGCGGCGCCTGATGTACGTCGCGCTCACGCGCGCGCGCGACCACCTCGCGGTGACCCACCCGTTCAACGTCTACCAGACGCGCCGCGGGGCCGACTACTCGCTCGCCCAGCTCAGCCGCTTCCTCGACCGTGGCGTCGTGCGCTGCTTCCAGCAGGTCGTCCTCGAGAGCACCGAGACCGTCCCCGAGCCGGACGCGCCGGCGGCGCCGCCGGTCGTGGACCTGCGCGCGATCCTCCGCGGCCGATTCGGTGCGTAGCGGCCACCGCCGCACCGGCGCGGGACGCGGCGGGCGCCCGCTGGGGCCGTCTCGCACCATGGTCCCCCGGCGGCGAAGCCATCACCCGACGTGGACCGCCGCGTCGTGCACCCCCGCCACGGCCCGCCCCGACGGGTCCGCCGCCGCCGCGAACGCCGCGTCCCAGGCGATCGCCGCCGGGGAGGAGCAGGCGATCGACTTCCCGCCCGGCACGGTCGCCGCGCAGGCCTCGCCCGGGAAGTGCGCCGCGAACATCGTGCGGTACCAGTACGCCTCCTTCGTCTGCGGCGGGTTGAGCGGGAACCGATAGGCCGCCGCCGCGAGATCGGCGTCGCTGACCCGCTGTTCGGCCGCCGCCTTGAGCGCGTCGATCCACCCGTAGCCCACGCCGTCCGAGAACTGCTCCTTCTGCCGCCAGAGGATCGCGTCCGGCAGCGTCCCCTCGAACGCCGTCCGCAGCAGGTGCTTCTCCACCGGACGGCCGCCGACCGCGCGCGGCCGCACCATCTTGTCGGCCGCGTCGATCCCCATCGCCACATCGAGGAAGGCTGTGTCGAGGAACGGCACGCGCGCCTCCACGCCCCACGCGGCCATCGACTTGTTGGCGCGCAGGCAGTCGTACAGATGCAGCGCGCCGAGCTTCCGCACCGTCTCGGCGTGGAACTCCTCCGCGCTCGGCGCCTTGTGGAAGTAGAGGTACCCGCCGAACACCTCGTCCGACCCCTCGCCGGAGAGGACCATCTTGATGCCCATCGAACGGATGCGGCGCGCGAGCAGGAACATCGGCGTCGACGCACGGATCGTGGTGACGTCATAGGTCTCGATGTGGCGGATCACCTCGGAGAGCGCATCCATCCCCTCCTCGATGGTGAAGTGGAACTCGTGGTGCGCCGTGCCGATCGCGTCCGCCGCGATGCGCGCCGCGGCGAGGTCGGGCGAGCCCTCGAGCCCGACGGCGAACGAGTGCAGGCGCGGCCACCAGGCCGGCTGGCGGCCATCCTCCTCGACGCGTCGGGCCGCGAACTGCTGCGCGCACCACGCGACGATGGACGAGTCGAGCCCGCCGGAGAGCAGCACGCCGTAGGGCACGTCGCTCATCAGCTGCCGGCGCACGGCGTCGAGCATCGCGGCCCGGAGCGCCGCGGCGTCGGCCCGCGCGCCGCGCACGGCGTCGTACGACCGCCAGGCGCGCGCGTGGTACGGCCGGATCACCCCGTCGCGGCTGTCGAGCAGGTGGCCGGGCGGGAAGGGCTCCAAGGTGACGCAGGTGCCCGCAAGGGCCTTCATCTCCGACGCGACCCAGAGCCGCCCCTGCGCATCGCGGCCATGGTACAGCGGGCAGACGCCCATCGGGTCGCGCGCGATGAGGTACCGCCGCGCCGCGGCGTCCCAGAGCGCGAACGCGAAGATGCCATTGAGGCGCGAGACGGCCGCCGTGACCGCGTCGGTCCCCGCGTCCGGGCCGGCCTGCCGCCAGAGTGCGTTGATCACCTCGCAGTCCGACTCCCCGGCGTAGGCGTACGACCCCTCCGTCTCGGCGCGGAGCTCCCGGTGGTTGTAGATCTCGCCGTTCACGCAGAGCGCGAGCGCCCCGTCCGCCGAGCGGATGGGCTGCGCGCCGCCATGGATGCCGACGATGGCGAGCCGCTCGTGCGCGAGCACCGCCCCGGCGTCGCAGTACACCCCGCTCCAATCCGGCCCCCGGTGCCGCTGGCGCGACGAGGCCTGCACGGCCGCACGCCGCAGCGCCTCCACGTCCTCGTCCGGCCGCAGCTCGAACACACCCACGATCCCGCACATCGTCCCGTCCTCGGTCAAGGGAAAACGAAAGGGCCCGCATCATCGATGCGGGCCCGGCCGATCCATCCGCGACTCCTGCGACTACATGCGCGAACGACCGCCGACCCGCCGGATCGGATTGACGTTGCGGTTGTTCACGTTGGACACGGGGCGCGCGAAGGCGCCGGTGGTCGCGCGGAGCATGGTCACGAGTCTAGTATCGGCCGGCGGGGCCGTCAAATGGAGTCCCTGGCCGAGGGAGCGGCCGCGCCGCCGGGCGCCGGCCCGCGCTCATGGTCGCGCACGAGCCGCTCGATCGTCCGCTCCAGGTCCCGGCCCTCCGCGGCGAAGACCCGCTCGAAGTGCTCCAGGTCGGTCAGGTAGATCCGGCGGGCCATCAGCGCGGCGTTGTCGAGCCGGACGCGGGCCGCATACGCGGCCGGGATGGTCCGGAGCCGCGGGCCGATCGAGTCCACCAGCGTGCGCCGGGCCGCCCCGTACACCGAATCCCGGAGCGCGAGCCGCGTCGCACGCGCCGTGTCGCCGGGGTGCGCACGGAAGGCCGAGTCGAGCGACGTGTAGAGCCGCGCCCAGTAGGCCGCGAGCAGCCGGTCATCCGCCCAGCGCTCCACCGACCGGCGTGCGCTCACCGAGTCGCCCCGCGCCAGGAAGAAGCGCTCCGCCCCGCGCGCCCCGACGAAGTTCGCGAACGACTCGTTGAAGACCGCGCCGTCCCTGGCGTAGTACCGGTTGTGCGTGAGCTCATGGATGACCGTGTTGACGAGGTCCACCGAATCGGCCGCGAGCGTCGTCGACAGGAGCGGATCGTTGAACCACCCGAGCGTCGAGAAGGCGGCCGCCGGCCGGAGGTACGTGTCGTAGCCCTCCGCGGCGAGCGCCCGCTCCGCGGCGAGCGCATCATCGCGGACGAAGAAGCCCTTGTAGGGCACCCGGCCGACGATCGGGAACCACCAGCTCTTGCCCTCCAGCCGGTCCCTCCGCGCCCCCGACAGCACGAGGACGAGCGTGTCCGAGCGGAGCTGCGTGAACTGCGTGAAGGCATCGCGCGCCGGCAACGCCAGCGAGTCGTTCGCGAAGGCCCGCGCCTCGAGGACGAGCCGCAGCTTCGCCCGGGTGCCAGCCGGGACCGTGGAGTCGCCGACGAGGGCCGCGATCGGCCGGCGGCCGCGCAGGATCCGCGCCTCCTCCCAGCCGGCCCGCGCGAGATACCGGCCGATGGGGGTCGCGCCGAGGAAGACCACCCCGCCGGCGAGCACGATCAGCACCACGACCAGCACCCCACCCCAGCGCAGCTTCAATCGTCCGGTCCCCCGGTTGCGGTCGCGCGGCATCCTCCGGAATCTGCCCGACGGCGGCGAGCGCGCAAGCCGAGCAACGACAAGCACTTACCCGGGGATGTCAATCCCTGTGCACCGATGGCGGGAGCTCTATTGTTGGGCTAGACTTCCCCTTCCATGTCCTTCGTCCACCTCCACTGCCATTCCGAGTATTCGCTGCTCGACGGCGCCAACCGGATCGACGACCTGATCCGGCGGGCCCAGGAGTTCGAGCAGCCGGCGCTCGCGATCACGGATCACGGCAACATCCACGCGGCGTGGGAGTTCCAGGAGAAGGGCCGGAAGGCGGGCATCAAGCCGATCCTCGGCATGGAGGCGTACGTCGCGCCGGGCGACCGTCGCCAGCGCACCCGCGCCGCGCAGGGTGAGAAGAACTACTTCCACCTCGTCCTCCTCGCCCGCGACCTGCAGGGGTACCGCAACCTCGTCAAGCTCACGTCACTGGGCTACACCGAGGGGTTCTACGGCAAGCCACGCATCGACCGCGAGCTGCTCGCGCAGCACCACGAGGGGCTCATCGTCTCCTCCGCCTGCATGGCGGGCGAAGTGGCGCGCCACCTGCTGCAGGATGAGTACGAGCAGGCGAAGGCCGCCGCGAGCTGGTACGCGGACGTCTTCAAGGACCGCTACTACCTCGAGGTCCAGGCCCACGAGGCCGGCGAGCAGCGGAAGCTCAACGACCTCGTCCTCCGCCTCGCGAAGGACCTGTCGCTGCCGGTCGTGGCGACCAACGACGCGCACTTCCTGCGCGCCGAGGACCACGACGCGCACGACGTCCTGCTCTGCATCGGCCTCAAGAAGGACCGGCTCGATGCCGACCGGATGCGGTACGACCGCGGCCTCTACTTCAAGAGCGCCCCCGAGATGGCGGCGCACTTCAAGGGCCGTCCCGATGTCCTCGAGAACACGCTCGCGATCGCCGACGCGGTGGACGTGCAATTCGGCAAGAAGTACCACGTCCCGGCCTTCCCCCTCCCCGCGGGGGTGGAGAGCGAGAACGACCTGCTCGTCCGCATCTCGACCGAGGGCGCGAAGCGGCGCTACGGCGACCCGCTGCCGCCCGAGGTGCGCGAGCGGCTCGACTACGAGCTCGGCGTCATCACGAAGACCGGCTACGCCGGCTACTTCCTGATCACCGCCGACTTCATCAAGGCGGCGCGCGACCGGGGCATCCCGGTCGGGCCGGGCCGCGGCTCCGCCGCCGGCTCCCTCGTGGCCTACGCCACGGGCATCACCAACGTCTGCCCGCTCAGGTTCGACCTGCTGTTCGAGCGCTTCCTCAACCCGGAACGCGTCTCGATGCCCGACATCGACGTGGACTTCTGCGAGGAGCGCCGCGGCGAGGTCATCGAGTACGTGCGCGACAAGTACGGGCGCGACTCGGTCGGGCAGATCATCACGTTCGGGACGCTCAAGTCGCGCGCCTGCATCAAGGACGTGGGCCGCGTGCTCGGCTTCACGCCCGCCGAGACGGACGCGATCGCGAAGCTCATCCCGAACCAGCCCAACTTCTCGCTCACCGTCGCCGAGGCGATCGAGAAGGTCCCCGAGGTCGCGAAGCTCTACGACCAGGACGAGCGCCACCGGCAGCTCTTCGATTTCGCGATCGCCCTCGAGGGGCTCTCCCGGCACGCCGGCATGCACGCCGCCGGCATCGTCATCGCCCCGGGCCCGCTCGACGACTACGTCCCCGTCTGCACGCAGGAATCGAAGGGGTCGGGCGCCGGCGACGGCGACGAGCGCGTCGTCGTCACGCAGTACGACATGATCGCGCTCGAGAAGGCCGGGATGCTCAAGATGGACTTCCTCGGCCTGACCACGCTCACGATCCTCACCGACGCCGTCCGCGCGATCAAGGCGCGCCGCGGCGTGGACATCGACCTCGACGCGCTCCCGCTCGACGACGAGGCGACCTACCGGATGCTCCGCGCCGGGCGCACCGCCGGCGTGTTCCAGTTCGAGTCGCCGCTCGCCACCGACATGGTGCGGGCGATGCGCGCCGACCGGTTCGACGACCTCGTCGCCTCCAACGCGCTCATGCGCCCCGGCCCGCTCGACGCCGGGATGCACAAGGTCTACCAGCGCCGCAAGAAGGGCGAGGAGCCGGTCACCTACCAGCTCCCCGAGCTCGAGGAGATCCTCGCCCCGACCTACGGCGTCATCACCTACCAGGAACAGGTGATGCGCATCGCGCAGCGCCTCGCGGGCATCTCGCTCGCCGAGGCCGACGTGCTGCGCAAGGCGGTGGGCAAGAAGGACGCCGAGCTCATCAGGAAGGAGCTCGGCAAGTTCGTCGAGAAGGCCGTCGCCAGGGGATTCCCGCCGAAGGTCATCGAGGACATCTCCGGGCAGATCGAGACCTTCGGCCGCTACGGCTTCAACAAGTCGCACTCGGTCGCCTACTCGGTCCTCTCGTACCAGACCGCCTGGCTCAAGGCGCACTACGCGCCGGAGTTCATGGCGGCGGTCCTCTCCGCCTGCATCGGCGACACCGACTCGGTCGTGAAGTACATCAACGAGGCGCGCGACCTCGGCCTCGAGATCCTGCCGCCCGACGTCAACGAGTCGGGCTGGAAGTTCACCGTCGTCGGCGACAAGCGCATCCGCTTCGGGCTCGGTGCCATCCGCAACGTCGGCTCCTCCGCCGCCGAGTCCATCATCGCGGCCCGCACCGAGCGGCCGTTCACGTCGCTCTACGACCTCTGCGAGCGCATCGACCTGCGCGTCTGCAACAAGCGCGTGTTCGAGGCGCTCATCCACGCCGGCGCCCTCGACACCCTGGGCGGGCACCGCGCCCAGTTCGTCGCCGCGCTCGACGGCGCGATGCAGAGCGCCTCGCTCGCGCAGGCCGAGATCGCCACCGGGCAGGGCTCGCTCTTCGGCGACCTGATGGGCGAGCCGAGCGAGGGCGCCGGCCCCGCGCCGCTCACGCCGACGCTGCCGAACCTCCCGCCCCTCTCCGAGAGCGAGCGCCTCACGCAGGAGAAGGCGATCCTCGGCTTCTACATCTCCGGTCATCCGCTCGAGCCCTTCCGGGCCGAATGCGAGATCCTCGCCTCGCACACCGTCGCCCAGCTCGGCACCTGGAGCCCGGAGGCGATGGCGCTCGGCGGCGTCGTGACCGCGGTCCGGCGGCAGATCTCGAAGAAGTCGGGCGCCGAGTTCGCGCGGCTCGTCCTCGAGGACTTCTCGGGCTCGGCCGAGATCCTCGTCTTCCCCGAGGCCTGGGCGGCGATGGCCGACCGCGTGAGGACCGATGTCCCCGTGCTCGTGAAGGGCGGCTACTCCAAGCGCGACCAGGAGGCGGAGAATCCGACCTTCATCGTCGAGTCCATCACGCGCCTCGCGGAGCTGCGGGCCACCGGGCAGTTCGCCGTCAGCGTCGAGCTCGACCCGGCGGCCGGCCTCGCACCGGACGTCTTCCGCGATGTCCGCGCCGTCGCCGAGGCCCATCCCGGCTCGGCGCCCCTGGAGCTACGTTGGAAGGGTCGGGACGGCGCACCGGCGCGCCTCCGCTCGGCCTCGCTCAGGCTCTCCACCGCCGGCCCCGCCCTTGGGGAACTCCGCGCGCTGCTCGGACCCGAGCGCGTGCGACTCGTGAGAGGAGGTTGACCGTGGGTACGTCCGCCCTGGAGTTCGAGAAGCCGATCGCCGAGCTCGAGAAGCAGATCGAGGAGCTCCGCCGCTCCGCCGAGGAACGCAAGCTCGACGTGGCGCCCGAGATCGCCCCGCTGCAGGCCCGGCTGTCCGAGCTGCGGCAGGAGGTGTACCGGAACCTCACGCCGCTGCAGCGCGTGCAGGTGGCCCGCTCGTCGCGCCGGCCGTTCACGCTCGACTACCTGCGCCTCGCCTTCACCGACTTCATCGAGCTGCACGGCGACCGCGCCTTCCGCGACGACCCGTCCATCGTCGGTGGCTGGGCCCGGCTCGACGGCGAGACCGTGATGGTCATCGGCCACCAGCGCGGCCGCGACACCAAGGAGAACCTGCACCGCAACTTCGGGATGCCGCACCCCGAGGGCTACCGCAAGGCGCTCCGGCTGATGAAGCTGGCCGAGAAGTTCCACGTCCCCGTGATCACGTTCATCGACACCCCGGGCGCGTGGGCCGGGCTCGGTGCCGAGGAGCGCGGCCAGTCCGAGGCCATCGCGCGCAACCTGCTGGAGATGTCGCAGCTCACCGTCCCGATCGTCGCGACCGTCATCGGCGAGGGCGGCTCCGGCGGCGCGCTCGCGCTCGGCGTCGCCGACCGCATCCTGATGCTCGAGAACTCGGTGTACTCGGTCATCACGGTGGAGGGTTGCGCCGCGATCCTGTGGAAGGACGGCAAGAGCCCGGAGATGCGCGAGAAGGCGGCGGCCTCGCTCAAGATCACCGCCCCCGACCTCGTCGAGCTCAAGGTGATCGACGAGGTCATCCCGGAGCCGGTCGGCGGGGCGCACGCCAACCACGCCGACACCGCCAAGGCGGTCCACGACGCGGTCCTCCGCCACGTGGACGAGCTCCGCCGCATCAAGCCGGACAAGCTCGTCCGGAAGCGGCGCGAGAAGTACCTCAAGATGGGCGCCTGGAACGAGTGACCGCCGCCGCCGTCCGGACGCACCTCGTCGAGGTCGAGTTCAAGGGGAACCGGCGCGCCTTCTTCACGTTCGAGGGCGACGCGCCGCCGCCGGCGCGCGCGGCCGTGATCGTGCAGGTCGAGCGCGGCGAGGACCTCGGGCGCGTCCATGCCACCGGCGAACTCGCCGAGAAGCGGAAGGCGGGCACCACGCACGGCAAGGCCGCTCCGGCCGACCTCCCGCGCGTCGTGCGCCTCGCGTCGAAGAAGGAGGTCGACACCGCCGTCCGCCTCCGGGCCGACGAGGATGCCGTCCGGCGCGCCGCGCTCGAGTTCGTCCGCGAGCTGAAGCTCGACATGAAGGTCTCCGACGCCGAGTGGCAGTGGGACCGCCGCCGCCTCACCTGCTACTTCACGGCCGAGGAGCGCGTCGACTTCCGCGAGCTCGTGCGGCGCCTCGAGCGCCGCTTCTCCACCCGCGTGCACATGTGGCACATCGGCGTCCGGGACGAGGCCCGGCGCCTCGACGGCATCGGGCGCTGCGGCCGCCAGTTCTGCTCGTCGTCGTGGCTCCCCGAGCTGCGGCCCGTGAAGTCGAGCTCCGCGAAGGACCAGCGGCTCTCCACGCTCAATCCCGCGCAGATCTCCGGCACCTGCGGGCGCCTGATGTGCTGCCTCCGCTACGAGCACGAGTTCTACGTGCAGTCGCGCAAGCGCTTCCCGAAGGAGGGGAAGGTGCTCGTGACCGCCCTCGGCGAGGAGAAGGTGGTCAGCAACGACATCTTCCGTGACCTCGTCACGCTGCGGACGGCGGCGGGCGAGCCGCGCACCATCCCGCTCGCCCAGCTACGGAAGGAGCTCGGCGATGGCGCGCTGCCGATGGAGGACGAGCCGACGCGCGACGAGGAGTCCGGAGACGAGGAGCTGGTCCCGCTCGCACGCGCCGAAGCGCCCGCGCCGCCGGCAACCGCCATGCCGCGTCGTCCCGAGCGTC
>JAIBBJ010000218.1 GCA_019694735.1 Gemmatimonadaceae bacterium
TGGCGTTCACGCACCCGGTCGCGCTCGTTGCGCACCTGCGCCGCCTGCGCCGCCGCCTGCTGGGCACCGGCGGCCTCGTCGGCCGCGCGCGACGCCTCGGCCTCGGCGCGCACCACGTCGTCGTGGGCCTGCTGCGCCCGCGCCTGCACGGCGGCGCGCCGCGCCTCGATCGTGCTCAGGCTGGTGCGCAGCTCCTCGAGTTCCGCGCGCCGCCGCAGCGGACCGGCGCCGGACTCGCGGGCCGGGAGCCAGACCGCGCCGCGGGCGTCCACGAAGCCGTTCCCATCCGTCGTCGCGCGCACGTGCCCGAGCAGCGCCCGCACCCAGCCCCCGGCCGCACCTTCGGCGCGGACTCGCGCCGCGAGTTCGCTCGGGTCTCCGCCCGCGCCATCCCCCAGCGCCGCGTCGAGCGGCAGCAGCAGCAGCGCGCCGGGGTTCACCTCGGCATGCCACGCCCGCACCGCGTCGGCCGCCGAACGGTCCCGGACCACGACCGCGTGCACCGTCGGGCCGAGGAAACGCTCGACCTGCGCCGCGACCTCGGCGTCCGCCCCGATGAAGTCGGAGAGGGGGCCGAGGACCGCCTCGCCGCCGAAGCGCTCCCGCTCCCGCAGGAGCTTCGCGGCCGCGGGCGCGAGGCCCACGCGCTCACGCTCGAGTCCCTCGAGCGCGGCGAACTTCGCCTGGATCGCGGTGTGCTCCTCCTCCACGCGCCGCACGTCCGCGCGGGCGGCCGCCTCGGCATCACGCGCCGTGCGCGCGGCCGCGCGGGCCGCGTCGAGCGCGTTCTCGGCCGCCGCGGCCTGCTCGCGCGCCATCGCCAGCTGCTCGTCCGCCGTGGCGAGCTCGCGCTCGGCCAGCGCGAGGATCGCGGCGAGCGCCTCGTGCTCGCGGAGCAGCACCTCGGTGCGCTGGGCCACCTCGGCCAGCTCGCGCTCCGCGTTCTCGCGTTCCAGCTCCAGCCGGCGCACGCGGTCGCGCCGCTCGCGCACCGTCCGATCGGCGTCGTCCGTGGTCCCGCGCGCGGCGGCGACGCCGCCGCGCGCCTCCTCCTCGGCCTCGACCTTCTCGCGCAGCGCCAGCGCCGCGGCCTCGAGGGCCAGCGCGCACTGTTGCTCATCGGCCTGGGCCGCCTCGAACTCGCCGCGCACGCGGTCGCCGAAGGCCGCGCCCTCGGCGCGCTCCTGCGCCGCGCGTTCGCGCCGCGTCAGGGCGTTGCGGTGCCGCTCCTCGGCGACCGCGAGCTGCTGCTGGAGTTCGAGCATCGCCGCCCGGGCCTGCCCGGCCACGATCGCCCGCTCCTGACGCGCCGTCTCGGCCGCCGCGCGCGCCGCATGCGCCGCGTCACGCGACTGCTCGGCGTCCCGCACGGCCTGTTGCGTCGCCGGAAGCGCCTCACGCAGGCCACCCAGCTTCCCTTCGAGCCCCGCCAGCTCCTCCTGCCATGCCGCCATCTCGCGCGAGGCGAGCGTCAGCTCGACCGCGAACCGCCGCGTCGTGATCTCGGCGTGCCGCTCGGCGCGCTTGCGCTGCCGGAGCAACGACCGCACCTGCGTCTGCACCTCGGCCGTCAGGTCGTCGATGCGCAACAGGTCGGCGCTCGTCGCCTCCAGCTGGCGCTCGGTCGAGCGCCGGCGGTCGCGGTAGAGCCCCACCCCCGCGGCCTCCTCGAACAACTCCCGCCGGTCGTCCGGGCGGTCCGAGAGGAGGGCGTCGATCATCTTGCTCTCGATCACCACGCCCGAATCGGCACCGAGCCCGGTGCCCCGCACGAGGTCGTGGATGTCGCGCAGCCGGCACGGCGCGCGATTCAGGAAGTACTCCGACTCGCCGCTGCGCGAGAGGCGCCGCGTGATCACGACCTCCTTGAACGGCACCGGGAGCGAGCCATCCTCGTTCTCGAAGTGCAGCGAGACCTCGGCGATGTTCACGGCCCGGCGCGCCGATGACCCCTGGAAGATGACCTCCTCCATCTTCGCGCCACGCAGCAGCCGCGCGCGCTGCTCGCCGAGCACCCAGCGCACGGCATCCGACACGTTGGACTTGCCGCACCCATTGGGTCCGACGATCGCCGTCACGCCCTTGTCGAACGTGAGGTACGTGGGATCCGCGAACGACTTGAAGCCGTGCAACTCGAGCTTGGTCAACCGCACTTAGAACGTTCTCCCGGTTCGGAAGGCCAGGACGGGCTCGGCGCCGAGCTCGCGGAGTGCGAGCGCGACGAGCGCCGACTGGCCGGGGGTCTCGAACGCGCCCGCAAGGACCCGGGCGCGACCATCATCCTGCAGCAACGCGTACGCGGGGATGCCACGACCCGCCCACCGCGCGATGGCGGCCGGCACCTCGGGCGCTGGCATTCCCTCCTCGAGCAGCAACGCATACGGCGCGCGCACCACCCGTCCCACGTCCTCTCGCACGAGCCCCCGGTCGCGCAGGCCCGCCAGGAAGGCCTCGGCCTCCGGTCGCGTGGACCACGCGCCGGTCAGGGCGCGGTACCAGGGCCGTCCGTCCGCACCGAGCGGGACGGGAGCCAGGGTCGATGCGGGGAGTCGGACCCCGCGCACCGAGAGGCCGGAATTTGCACCCGAGAGGGTGTTCGCCGCTACGAGTTCCACCGCGTACGCGGCGGCGCGAGCCGAGTCATCGGGGTTGACAACGGGCCCGAGGGTGATCGTGTCCGCGGGGGCTGGCGCTGCGGCGGCGGACGGGGGCTCGGCGGGCGGGTCTCCCGCCGCTGGCACGTCCGGTCGCGCGCCCAGGGACCCGGAGCTCGGGGCGCCCGCGCGGGGCGGCCACGGCATGCGACCCGTGTGCCAGGCCCAGGCGCCGCCCCCTGCGGCCGCGGCGAGGCCGCAGGCGAGGCCGAGGGCGACGAGCCATCGGCGCACGCGGCGCGCGCCGCGCGGACGGGGTGCCCGGTCGGGCAGGGGCGCCACCGGAGGCAGCTCCGCCTCCGGACGGTCCACCGTCGCCAGCAGCGGCCAGCGGCGCTGCAGCACCGGCGGGACGTCCACCGCGACCACGCCGTCCACCGCCGCCATCAGGGTCTCCAGTCCCGGCGTGCCCGCGAGGGCGACGAGGAGGAGCAAGGCGTCCACCTCGCGGAAGCCCGCCACGAGCCGCGGCCATCGGGCGCTCTCGAGCACCAACCGCTCACGCACCTCCGCGCCGCCCGAGGGGAGCGCGAACACGCGCCCGTCGCCTGTCAGCGGCATGGCGATCTCGCTCACCGGGCGGCCGTCGCGGAAGCAGTGCAACAGGCCGGGCGCGCGATCGCCGCCGAGGGGCAGGAGGCCGCCCACGAGGTCCCCGATGGCGACGCGTCGGTCCGGCGGCTGGTGTGCGGCGAGGGCCTGCGCGACGATCGCCGTGACCTCGGCATCGCTTCCGATCACCAGCGCCGCCGCGACCTCGTCGAGCGCTCGCGCCGCCCGTGCACCCTCGGCCGCCCAGGCCTCGGGCGGCAGGGGCGCGTGTATCACGGCGGTCCCTCGAAGACCCAGTAGGGGAGCTTGGACGCGATCCCCGCGCGCTCGGCGTCGTCGCGCGAGTCGAACGGCCCGAGCACGACGCGCCAGATCGGGATCCCGTCGCGGTTGCCGGCGACGACGCGTGCGACGCGGCCGTCGACGCGGATGCGGTCGGCCATCTCGCGCGCGCGGTCCTCGGCGAGGAGGGTCGCGAACGAGACCGTCCACGTCTCCTTGCCGGCCGGGCGCGGTGGCGCCGGATCCTGGCCCTGCGCCGCCGGTGGCGCCTCCGGCGGCAGGCTCGTGATCGCTCCGTACCGCGCGGCCATCATCGCCGCGATCGCCGAATCGGCGGCGGCCGAGTCGGCGGAGAACTCCTCGAACTCGACCGGCCGGTCGAGCCCCGCCGCACGCGGCCGGAAGCCGTTCCACCGGATCTGCAGCCACAGGTCCTGTGCGCCGCCCGCGTACCGGAGCCGCTCGCGACCGGTCTCGGCGTCGATGTGCGCCACGTCCGGGCCTTGGGCCACCAGCACGCGGCCGTCCGGCGTCACGAGCGGCAGGTCGTCGCGCCAGTCGCCGGCGATCGTGGTGATCACACGCGCCGTGCCGACCGACACCACCTGGATCGAATCCGACTGTGCCGTGCGCACGAGCAGGTAGCGCCCGTCGGGGTCCATCCGCAACGCGAGTGCGGGCGCGGGGAGCGGGATCCGCCCCGTCTCGCGTTCGGCGAAGCGGTCGATGACGCGCAGCGTGGGCCGGTCCGACGCGAGGTACACGCGATCCCCGCTCGGGGTCGACTCCAGCGCGGTGATGCCCGTGATGCGCACGAGGAGGGCGCGCGTGAGGTCCCGGCTGCGGAGCGCGATGAGGCCGCTGTCGGTCACGAACCAGAGCCGGTCGCCCACGGGCGTCCGCACCACCTGCTGCACCGCCGGCAGCGTGGCCGAGTCGGTGAGCACGGTCTCCGGCGGGATCAGCCGTTGCACGACCGTGCGGCCACCGGCCGCGCCCGCGACGATCAGGGCGCCATCCGGGGTGGGGACGAGGTCCTCGGCGCGCATCCGCGGCGACCAGCTCCAGGTGGCGACCGACGTGAGGCGGATGACGTGCCCCTGCGGGTCGAGGCCGAACACCGCGCCGCCCTCGGCGTGCACCGCGTCCCGGAGCGCCGTCTGCCCGAGCGGCTCGACGGTGCCGAGCCGCAGGTCGAGCGTCCAGGCGCGCCCGGCCGTGTCGCGCCCGACGAGCGCCGACTGGAAGTCATCGAAGCCGAGGAGCGAGGACGACGCCGGGACCCGAGCCGAAGCGGTCCAGACCACGCTGTCGCGACCGGCCCGATAGGCGCGAGCCGTGCCGCCGGCCCGGGGCACGCGCACGAGGATCGCGTCGGGCCCGACGCCGGTGGGGACCGAGGTCGGTGTGAGACGCGTCTCGCCGCAGCCGACGACGGCGGCTGCGGCGAGCGTGAGGAGCAGGGCGCGGGTGGCGTGCACCCGGGGAAGTTAGCGGCCCACGGCGCTCAGAACGACTGTCCGAGCGTCCAGAACCAGTAGCCGCGCCGGAGCGAGCCGTCGAGCGGGACCGCATAGTCCCAGCGGACGAGTGCGATGTTGAAGAGGTTCAACCGGATCCCGAAGCCGTAGCTTCGCAGCGGATAGCGCTGGGTGTTGTAGTCATAGTTCGCCGGGCGGTTGCCGTAGACCGTCTGCGCCGAACTCCAGGCCAGGCCCCAATCGTAGAAGAACAGGCCGTCCACCGGCGGGAGCGAGACGGGCAGCACGCCGAGGTCGAAGCGCCGTACGAGCGGGAACCGCAGTTCGGCGTTCGCGAACGCGACGCGGCTGCCGAGCAGCTGGGTCGCGCCGCAGGCGCTCAGGTCGGTCGCGCCGCTGCAGTCGCCGGCGTAGTACTCGCGGTCGTAGCCGCGGATGAAGTCGGGGCGGCCGATGTACTTCGGGAACTCGAGCTCGTCGGGGCCCACCGACACGTTGGCCGAGACGCGGGTCGCCAGCGTCAGGAAGCTGAACAGGATGGCGTCGTAGCGTCGGTAGTCGGCGGTGTACGTGGTCCACGCGACGTTGCCCACGAGCCGCTCCACGCCGAACCGGTACCGCTGGCCGTAGATGCCGCCCGTCGCCCCGAAGATCGCATTGTCCTTCACGTACGCGACATACGGCGACAGGTAGTTGAGCGACCCGGCGCCGACGATGGAGTCCAGGTAGAACCCGGTCGCGAAGCCCTGGTTGTAGTCGATGCCCTGGCTGATGTACATCAGGGCGCGGTCGATGTTGTTGAACGACGCGCCGTACTCGATGCGGCGGAACCGATCCAGCGGATACAGTCCGTTCGCGAACGCACTGCGGGCGATGTACCGCGCCAGGACCTGGGTCTGCAGGAACTGATTCGAGCCCACCGTCTCCTGGAAGCCGCCGGCGTAGAAGAAGTACGGCATCTGCTGGATGCCCGCCTGGTACTGGAAGCGCCCGCCGAGGTTGGTGTACTCCGCGAACACCTGCGCCTCGGAGACGCGGCCATTGATGCCGCCGGCGAGCGCGAGCCGCTGGTTGCCGACCATGTCGGCCAGCACGATCGCCGTGCCGCCGTAGACCCCGCGACCGAAGTTGTCCTGCGCGTAGCCGACCGACGGCCGCATCACGTATTCGGGGCGCAGGGCGCCCTTGTAGCGCTCGCTGCGGAAGGAGCCGGTGTCGGGGAGGGCGAGCGTGGCGCTGTCGAGGAGCGCGGCCACCGAGACGCCGCCACCGCCGGCCGCCGGCAGCACGTTCGCGTACCGCAGCGCCTCGGCGGTGGTGCGGTACATCGAGCGGCTCCGCGGATTGGCCACCGCCGCCTGCTGCGCCTTCACCGCCTCGATGCTGTCGGCCATGGCGCGCGCCATCTGGTCGATCGCCTGTCCGGCCCGGGTCGAGGCCGAGTCGCGCCCCGCCGACGCGACGACGGGCGCCGCCGGGCGGAACGGCTCCTTCTTCAGCTGCCGCGGGTTCACGATGCTCCAGATCGTGAAATTGCCGTCGTCGTGGTACGTGAACGCCAGCTTGTCCGCCTCGCGCGCCCACGACATCGCGGGGCTGTTCTCCGTGACCGACAGGACGCCGCCCACGTACTTCGTGAGCTGGTAGTGTTCCTGCGCCGCGAGGTCGTACAGGAAGATCTGCGGGATCCCGGTGCGGTCCGAGATGAAGGCGAGCGACTGCCCGTCCGGGGCCCACATCGGATTCAGGTTCTTCCCGTCCTGGCCCGGGATGACGGTCGCTTCGCCCTTCTCGAGGTCATAGACGCTGATCCGCCAGTCCCCGAGCCGGAGCGACGCGAGGTCGGTCTGCGGACCGCGCTCGCTGACGAAGGCGATCTGCCGGCCGTCGGGGGACCACTGCGGCATGAGGTCGCCGTACGCATCATTGGTCAGGCGCGTCAGGTTCCGGCCGGTCGCGTCGATGATGTAGAGGTCGGAGAGGCCGCCCTGCGCACCGCTGAAGACGAGCTTCCGGCCGTCCGGCGACCAGCTGGGCCCGATCATCGCCTGCAGCGGCGTGTCGAGCCGGCGCACGACCTGCTGCCGCCGGAGGTCGTAGATGTAGAGCACGTCCTTGCCGCGGCGCTGCGCGGTGAACGCGAAGTAGCGGCCGTCGGGCGAGAAGGACCCCTGCGAGTAGGCGTAACGCAGCTCCTCGAACTCGGGGTCGAGGGTGCTCTTCGTGAGGCGCCGCAGCCGCTTGCCCGTCGTCGCGTCCGCGAGGTAGAGGTCGAGGAAGACCTCCGCCCGGAGCAGCGACCCGGTCGAGATGTAGGCGATCTGCTTGCCGTCCGGCGAGAGCGCCGGCGCGACGTACACCGGGATGATGCCGCCCGTGCGCCGCTCGTTGAGCATCGGGCTCGCCGAGCGGCGGGGCCGCTCGAGCTGCGCGACCTGCGGCAGGAAGGTCTGCTGCACCTCCTCCTTCCACTCGTCGCTGAGATCCTCGAGCGAGAGCCCCGTGTACCGGCGGAACGCACGGTCCACGCCGAGGCTCGGCGTGGCCTGCATGATCTCGCCGATCACCTCGTCGCCCCACCGCTTGGCGACGTACTGCCAGAGCGCCTCGCCGAAGCGGTACGGGAAGTACTGGTCCGGCCGATCCGTCAGCTGCTCGATGGTCGGCAGGTGCCCGTTCAGCGCCGCATCGCGCATGACGACGTCGGTGTACGGATGCTGGGGTCCGACGGAGAGGTACTCGGCCATCCCCTCCATGAACCAGAGCGGCGGGTCCGCCGATGCCAGCTGCTGCATCCCGCCGCCGGCGCGGCCGCGGGCGAAGATGTCGTACTGGAAGACGTGCACCATCTCGTGGGCCAGCACGTGCTCCGCCTCGCCGAGGTCCCCGGCGAAGAAGAACATGTTCCGCTGGCGGAGCGCGTCGGTCACGCCGCCGGTGCCTTCTCCGAGGTCGCCGGTCACGTTGTTCTGCGCGAACTCGGTCCGCGAACCGTAGATCAGGATCGGCTTCCGCTCCCGGAACTCGTGCCCCAGCACCCGGCGGAGCCGCGCGTAGGTGCGCTCCGCCATCTGCCCCGTGTACTTCGCGACCTGCTCGAGCTCCGGGTAGTAGTGGACGTCGAAGTGCTCGGTCTTCAGGATGCGCCAGTTGAACTTCCGGAACTGGACGTGGTTCTGCCCGAAGTAGGACGAGCTCTGCGCCGCGAGCGGGGCGCCGAGCGGGGCGGCCGCGACGGCGGCCGAGGCGCCGAGCGCGAGGGCGAGGCAGGAGAGGGGACGGCGAGGACGTCGCATCGGGGGACCCTAGGCGGTGACCGGGACGGCCGGGGCGTCGCCCCAGAGCCGCTCCAACTGGTAGAACGCACGCAGCGCCGGATGGAACACGTGGACGACGAAGTCCACGTAGTCGAGCAGGACCCACCGGCCCTGCTCGAGGCCTTCCACCGACTGCACCCGCAGGCCCTCCTGCGCGAGGGCGTCGATCACGTGATGGGCCGTGGCCCGCACGTGCGTGTCGGACGTCCCGCTCGCGACCAGGAAGTAGTCCGCCATGTCCGTGACCGTGCGCAGGTCGAGCAGGACCACGTCCTGCGCCTTCAGGTCGGTGAGGGCCTGCGCGGCACGGCGCGCGGCATGCAGGACGGCGGGAGCGGCGGTCACCATGCGGGGCGAGGGTGATGAGTGTGCGAAACCCGGATATCGGCGAAAGGTTCCGGGCCCGCGGCGCCGGCGCAAGCGCTAGCCGCCGCGACGAACGGGGACGGGGCGGCTCCCATCGGGAGCCGCCCCGTCCGAACGACACCGTCCTCCCGCCTTACCCTACGACTCAGCCCTTGATCACCCACACCTTGATCTCGGGCTTCACGTCGGCGTGCAGCCGGATGGCGACCTTGTAGACGCCCAGCGCCTTGATCGGGTCGTGCAGGTCGATCATGCGCTTCTCGACCTCGCGGAAGCCCTGCGCCTCGAGCTGGTGGGCGATGTCCGCCGCCGTCACCGACCCGAAGAGCTTCCCCTCCTCGCCGACCTTCGCCGAGAAGGTCAGCGAGACCTCCTCCAGGCGCTTCGCGACCGCCTGCGCCGCATCGCGGCGGGCGTTCTCCGCGGCCTCGAGCCGCTCCTTCTCCTGCGCGATGCGCTTCTTGTTCCCCGCCGTCGCCTCGTAAGCGATGCCGCGCGGGAGCAGGAAGTTGCGGGCATAGCCGGACGAGACGTCCACGATGTCGCCGGGATGCCCCAGGTTGTCCACGGCCTGCCGAAGGATCACTTCCATTGTTCACTCCGAACGTTGGGATCGGCCCCGCGCTGCGCGGCGCCAATCGAACCAGGTATCGCCGAGGCCGACCCCGGCGGAGACCATCACCACGACCGGCCAGAAGAGGACGGTGAACACTGCGAGTACCACCGTCATCACCCGGCCCGGGTCCAGGAACCAGACCAGCACGCCCGATCCGCGCATCGCGTACAGGACGCCGAAGAACACCAGCAGGTTGAGCCCCGCGTCGCGCGCTGCTCCCGTGAGCGGTAGCGCCACCAGCGCCAACCCGGCCACCACCCCCCAGACGAGCGCCTCGTGGAAGCGCAGGTCCCGGAGCCGCGCGAGCGGCGGGCCCAGCCGGGCCCGACCCACGCGGTGATAGACCGCCCAACCGAGCGCCAGAGCCGCGAGCGACTCGAGCGCCAGCAACGCCGGGAAGAACCGCAGCCCGATGGCCGGCAGCGCCGAGAGCTGCGCCTCCACCGTCCGGCCGTACGCCTCCCATCCCGGCGACTCCCGCACCAGCTGGATCCACTGCGGCGACCCGCTCAGCTCCTGCCACTCGCGGCTCGCGAGCGTCGACCGGCGGCCGATCTCCTCGCTGAGCAACCGTGCGGCCCCAGGGGGACCGTCCGGCACGAGCGCCAACGCCAGCAGGCCCAGTCCCGCAGCGGCGGCCAGGGCGAACAGCCCCTTCGAGAGGAACCCCTCTCCCCAGCCGGCTGCCGCCGCCACCCCGAACGCGAGGGCCAGCAGCACGCCCCAGCCTCGTGTCAGGTCGGCATAGAGTCCGGGTGCGCCGGCGGGCTGGACGACGACCCAGACCGCGAACCCGGTCCACAGCAGCGCGAGCGGGAGTCGCCCCCCGGCCCGCCATCCCGCCACGGCGAGCGCGGCCGAGGCCGGCGCCACCAGCAACAGGATCTGCCCCACCGGCACCACGACCCGCGGCGCGGAGAGCGTGGTAACCGTGACCAGCGCGAGCAGCGCGACGATCGGACCGAGCCACCCCCGCTCGCGCGGCGGCGCCGTCCCCTCGTCCACGTCCACCCGCTTACTGCGCCGACTGGCTGCGCGTGTACGGCAGGAGGGCGAGGTAGCGCGCCTTCTTGATCGCCTTCGCCAGCTGCCGCTGGTGCCGCGCATCCACGCCGCTCAACCGGCTCGGGAGGATCTTCCCCGTGTCCGTGATGAAGCGGCTCAGGAAGCGCTCGTCCTTGTAATCGATGAAGCGGATGCCGGCCTCGGTGACCGGGCACGTCTTCTTGCTGCGGCGCATGGGTTACTCCTCGTCCTCGTCGTCTTCCTCGCGCGCACGGCGCGCCGCGAGCTGCTCCTCGGTCATCGGCGGGGCGCCGAGCTCGTGCTCGTGCACCGAGATGAGGTAGCGGATCACGCCCTCATCCAGCTTGAGCGCGCGCTCGAACTCCGGCAGCACCTTCCCCTCCGCCGTGAAGCGGGCGACGATGTAGTAGCCGGTGTCCTTCGAGCCGATCTTGTACGCGAGCTGACGACGGCCCCAGTGATCGGTCGTGATGGGGTCCTTGGTGCCGAGGAGCGCGTGGTGCTTCTCCAGCTTCTCGGCGATGGCGGCGTCTTCGAGTGCGGAATCGAAGATGTACACCGCCTCGTATTCACGAGACAATGCGGCAATCCTCCCTTTGGTCGTGATCGCCGTCCGCGGGTTGCCGACGCGGACGGAGAGTGGCGGCGACGGAGCGGCCTCGGTGCCGGGTCCGGAGAACGCCATATGTGGAAAGCCCCGTAAGCTACGGTAGGACCGTGGGTTCCGTCAATGGGGGCCTCGGCCGGGCGCCCCGCGGATTCCCTCAACGCCCGAGCCGCGCCAGCCCCTGCTCGGCGGCAATGACGCCGAACGCCGCCGAGGAGCCCAGCGCCAGCACCCGCTCCCACGCCGCCCGCGCCTCGGCGGAGCGGCCGTTCGCCGCGTGCCACTGGCCCACGCCATTCCCCACTGTCTGCCGCTCGAGCGTCGGCGCGTCCGGCCCGAGCAGGGCCGATTCCGGGAGGTCGCCCCTCATCCACAAGAGCAGGCGATGATAGCTGCCGTTCTCGATGACGTCCCAGTCCGGGCGGACGTCGGCCAAGACCCGTCGTGCCTGCTCGTGTCGGCCAAGGGAGGCCAGGGTCAGGACCCACCAATAGGTGGCGGCCACCCGCGTGTCCAGGTTGCGGGCCAGCCGCACATCCTCCGCCCAGATCGGCTCCGCCGCTCTGAAGTCCCCGGTCACGAAGTACGCCAACGCGAGATGGTACCGGATGTTCGAGTGCAGCGAACTCGTGGGGACGCCACGCGCATTCGGCTGGCCGTCGGGTTCCACCTCGTCCGGCTGGCCGGCGACCACGACCTGCGCCCGCGCGAGATCGGCGATCGCGAGGTCGAAGCGTCGGAGCGACAGGTATCGATGGCCGCGATGTCGGAGCAGGTGCGGTTCGTCCGGGTGACGCCGCAGGCCTTCCGTGTAGAGCGCGACGGCGTGCGCGAAGTCGCCGGTGTAGCCGATCCGCCGGCCGTACCAGACGATGGAGTCCACGTTCTCGGGGTGCCGCTCCCAGGCGGCCCGTGCCGCGATGAGGGCAGGGTCCGGCACCTGTTGCGCGGCCAGCGGCGCGGCCAGCGCCACGGCGGCGAGCGGAAGTGCGAGGGCGACGAGGGCGCGGCGCATCGGCGGTCCGTTGGCGAGGGGGTGCGCCGAATGTAGACTTGGCGCGTGCCCGGCGACACCGCTCCCTTCTCCCGCGCGACGCGCGTGCGCGCGACCGCGGACCAGGCGTCCGCCGCGCTGGAGAACGAGACGGTCATCCTCTCGGTGCGGGCGGGCGCCTACTTCGGGCTCGATCACGTGGGCTCGCGCATCTGGGCGCTGCTGCAGGCGGAGACGACGCTCGGCGCCATCTGCGACCACGTGGTGGCCGAGTACGAGGTGGACGAGGCGACGGCGTTCGCGGACCTCGTCGCACTCGTCGCGGACCTCGCGCACCACGGTCTCGTCGAGGTGCAGGCCGCACCGCGGACGTGACCGCGGTCACGCCCTCGCGTTGACGGCGCCCCGGCGCCGCCGACATCTTGCGACACGGCGCGCGCCCGCCGCCGATCCCTCGCCAGGAGTGCCGGTGCCCGCCCATCGTCCCGAAGGCCTGACCCCACCTGCGTCGCGCCTGCCGTACACGCGGCCCGAGGTGCGGGAGCTCGGGCCGGTGGCCACGGTGACGGAGACCGTGTCGATGCGGGGCAACATGGACGGCTTCATGGGGCGTCGGACCGGCTGAGGTGTACGCGCTCGCCGACTATGTGGCGATGGCGGACGACGCGCCGCGCGTCGCCGCGTATCTCGCGGCCCTGAAGGCGGCGGTCCGTCCGGGGGACCACGTGGCGGATGTCGGCGCAGGCTTCGGCTTCTTCGCCGTCGCTGCAGCGCGGCTCGGGGCCGCGCGCGTCTATGCGATCGAACCCAACGATGCGATCGACCACGGCCCGCGGCTCGCGGCGCAGCATGGCGTGGCCGACCGGATCGTCTTCCTGCAGGGGCGCGCCGACGCATTCCGCCCCGAGCGCCCCGTGGACGTCCTGATCGAGGACCTCCGCGGCGCCCTTCCCACGCATGGGCGGCGACTGGATCAGCTCGCCGATCTCGCCGGTACGTGGACCTCGGCCGCGACACGCTGGCTCACGGTGCGGGATCGCCTCATGGTCGTACCATGCGACGTCCCTGCCGACGACCAACGCGCCGAGGGCGGTGACGCCGATCCGATCGGCCCTGACCTCTCGGCGGTCCGGCAGGTCGCGCGCGCGACCTGGAGTCGCGTCGCGGCGGCGGACCTTGCGCCGCTCGGACCGGCCGTCCCGTGCATCACCGTGGTGCCCGGCACGACGCGGTCGCGGGACGTGCGCGGACGAGCCAGGACGAATATCGTGCGGGACGGTGCGATTGACGCCCTCGGCGTCTGGTGCGACGCCGAACTCTTGGGTGGCGCCGGCTTCAGCAGCGGCCCGGGGACGGCGCCGTCCATCCACGGGTGCGTGCGCTTCCCGCTGCCGGCGCCGCTCCCCGTCCGCGCCGGCGACGAGGTGGAGATGACGCTCGCCCTGATGCCTGACGGGGTGGACGGCATCTGGCGCTGGCGCGCCGAGGTGCGGCGCGATGGCGCCATCGTGGCGGCGGCGGACGCGACCGACCTCGCGGCGCGGCTCCTCTCCACCACCCGGCGTGCGCGCCGCGCGCCGGGGCACGTGCCGCAGGCGGGGATGCGGCTCGCCCTCGAGCGTGCGCTGCTCGAGGCGATCGACGGGCGCGCCTCCCTGCAGGAGATCGCCGCGACCGTGCACGCGCGGTTCCCGGGGCGGTTCGCCGACGCGGCCGCCGCACTCGCGTGGGTGGCGGAGGCGGCCGCGCTTCTCGACGACGCGGAGCCGCGGTGAGCGGATTCCTGCTCTGCTGGTACCGCGACGGTGGCGCGCCGGACGATGCCGTGGTGGCGGCGGTCGTGGCCACGTTGCGCGCGCGCGGTCCCGAGGCGACCCGCGTGCTCCGCACCGCGCATGCGGTGGCGGTGCACACCGCGTTCACCGACGCGATCGGCGCGGAGGAGGACCTCCCGCTCCATGCGGACGACGTCCTGCTCGCGGCGGACCTGCGCCTCGATGACCGGGCGACGCTGCGGGCGCGGCTCCGCGATGCCGGGCATGCGTTGGCGCCGGACGCCACCGACGCAGCTCTCCTGCACGCCGCGGTGCGGGCGTGGGGGGCGGACGCTCCGGGTCGGCTGCTCGGCGACTACGCGTACGCGGCGCTGCGTCCTGCGGCGGGGCGGTTCGATGCCGTACGGGGCACCGCCGGCGTGAAGCCGCTCTTCGTGGTGGAGACGCCGCGCCTCGTCGCCGCGTCCAACGCGCTGGAGGCGCTCCTCGCGCTGCCCGGCGTGCCGGCGGACGAGGACGAACGGCATCTCGCGGAGTTCCTGCGGACGGGGTCGCCGGTCTCGCCGTGGCGCACGGCGCGGCGCGCGGTGGCGCGCGTGCCTGCGTCGCACGCCTGTGCGTGGGGGCGCACCGGCGGCGCCGCTCGGCGCCGCCACTGGCGGTTCCCCGAGCCTGCGCCGCGTGCGGTCCGCGACCCGCGTGAGGCCACCGAGGGGTTCCGGGCGGTGCTCGCCGACGCGGTGCGCGACCGCTTGCGCGTGCCGGCGGCCTCGATCCAGCTCAGCGGGGGCCTCGATTCGCCCGCGTTGGCCGCGACCGCGCGCCGCGCGCTCCCGACGCTCGGGCTGCACGCGCTCACGGTATCGCACGCGCGCGTGCTCCCGACCGACGAGGCGACCTGGGCGGCGCGCGCCGCCGCGCACCTCTCCCTCCCGCACGTGGTGGTGGAGGCCGGGGTCCACGAGGCGCTTGCGCACCTGGACCTCGCGGGCCTCCGCACCGCGGAGCCGGTGGCCGACGCCGAGTTGGCGGCCTGGCGCGCGCGGGCACGGGAACTGGCCGCGTTCGGTCCGGTCACCATCGACGGCGAGGATGGCGATTCGCTGCTCGCCCCGCCGGACCTCCTCACGCTGCTGCGCACGCGCCTCTGGACGGAGACGTTCGCGGCGTGGCGCGCGCACACGCGCGCTCGCGGCCGCCGGCCGTGGATCGGTCTGCGCGAGGTGGGGCCGTTCGCCCGGCGGCGTCGGGCGTCGTACTGGGCGGCGCCGGAATGGATGCGGGCGGATGTGCGCGCACGCCACGGTGAGGCGCCTCCCGACGCGCCGCCCGCGAACCGCGTCCGGCCCGTGGCGGCGTGGAGCCACCAGCAGCCCGTCTGGGAGACGCTCTTCGCCGTCGATGACCCGGACGTCACCGGGGTGCCGCTCACCGTCGTCCTGCCGTTCCTGGACGCGCGCGTGATCGCGTACGTGTTCGCGCTACCGCCCATCCCGTGGTGCCAGGAGAAGACGCTGTTGCGCGAGGCGATGCGCGGCCTCCTCCCCGACGACCTCCTCGCGCGCCCGAAGACGGCGCTCGGTGGCGCGCACGAGGTCGCGGTCCGCGCGTGGCGCGAGTCGGGAGGGCCCGCCCGTCCGCTGGCGCATCCGATGGATGATCTCGTGGACGAGCGCCGGTGGCGGTCCGTCCTGCAACGTGGCGACGCCGAGGCCGTGCTCGCGGCCTGGCGCGTGTTCGAGGTGGCGCGGTGGCGCGCACAGCCCGGGGCCGCGCGTGCCTGACCATCTCGCGTTCGGCCTGCGCCTGCGTAGCGCCGAGCCGCTCCCCGGGCTCCCCGTGCTGGCCGGATCGGACGCGCCCGATGTGGCGCTCCATCTCGGCCGCGCCGCCCCGTGGACCGACGCACCGCGGCGCACGCGGTACACCTCGCCCGCCGAGGCGCCCGGGACTTCGCCGACGGTGCTGGCGTACGACGTGCCGTCCGTGCCCGCGCTGGTGCTCGACTACGCCGAGGGGATCCGGTTCGAGGTGCGGGCCGACGGCCGCGAGGTGTGGGCCACGTGGCAGTCCCCGCTCACGCTCGACGACGCGATGACCTTCCTGCTCGGACCGGTACTCGGCTACGTGCTGCGGCAGCGTGGTGCGCTGGCGCTCCATGCGAGCGCCGCCGTGTTCGACGGA
>JAIBBJ010000117.1 GCA_019694735.1 Gemmatimonadaceae bacterium
GGCTTGTCGATCATCGGGTCGCCCTCGGCCCGCGTCGCGACCCGCCGCGCCGAGTCCGCCAGCGCGGCGTCCTTCCGCTGCACGCTCGCCCGCGCGATGGTCATCGCCGTGAAGACCTCGCCGGTCATCCGGGCGAGGGTCGTGTCGCCGGCCCCCGGCGCTCCCACGAGCGAGTCGGCCAGGCGCCAGCTCCGCGCGATGTCGTACGCGGGGAGGTTCGGCACCGACTGCAGGTAGAGCCGGCAGCGCACGGCGCGCGCCTGCCCCGCGTAGCGCGTCTCCAGCTCCCGGCAGTACGTATCCGCCGCATCGAAGTCGCCCTTGTCGTAGGCGGCCGTCCAGAGCCGCCCGCGGACCAGCACCGCCTGCGCCTGGAACTCGTCCGCCTCGAGCGCCTTCTGCGCGGCGAACAGCACACCGGCGGTCCCCTTGGCGGGGATCTGGTTGTACGCGGAGCTGAGCGTCGCCCAGGCCCCGGCCTGCATCGGGTTCACCTCGACCGCCAGCTCGAGGTCCGCCTGCGCCTGCTTCAGGGCGGCCTGCGCCTCGTCGCCGGCATAGATCTGCGAGATCACGCCGAAGTAGCGCAGCGTCCCGCGCCACTCGAGCGCGTCCGGGTCGCGCCCGTCGAGCCGGATCGCACGGTCCGCGTGCCCGATGCCGAGCTGCACCCAGGGGCGCACGTCCTGCGCGGTGCGCGGCACCAGCCGCGAGCGCCGGTAGGCGAGCGCCGCGCGCCGCACGATCGGCTCGCCCCACCGCGTGTCGAGCGACTCGGCGCGCGCGAAGGTCGAGTCCGCCGCCTCGAAGAGCGGCACGGCGGCCGGCGGGCCCCCGCCCGCGAGCGCCGCCTCGGCGCGCCGCTGCCGGGCGAGCCCGTCCTGCACGAGCAGCCACGCGGCGTTGCTGCGGGTCGCGGCCTGCGCGTCCCGCAGCGTGAGCTCCACGCCGAGTTGCGGCCGGATCAGGTCGGCCGCCAGGCGGGCCAGCGAGTCCTGCGCGAGCAGCAGGCTGTCGCGGGCGACGGTCAGCGTGCCGTCACCCGCCGGCGAGCCGGCGCGGGTGATCAGCCGGTAGTTGATCGCGACACGCTCGCCCTCGGGCCGGAGCTCGCCGCGCACGAAGAACCCCGCCTTCAGCACGCCGGCGATGCTGTCGAGGCTGGCGATGCCGCGCACGGACTCCGAGCCGCCCTGCGAGATCGTCGTGATCGCGTTCACGCGCGACAGCGACCGGATGATGCCCTCGGTGATGCCGTCGGCGGCCGCGCGCAGCGTGGAGTCCGGACTGTCGAAGTACAGCACCGCGATGCGGCGCAGCGTCGGGTCCACCGTCGCCGCCGCCGGCCCGCGGGTGGACGCGAACCAGGCGCCACCGCCGCCGAGGACCAGCACGAAGGCCGCCGTGACGAGGGTCAAGGGGCGCTTCCACCACGCGACCGGCGCGACCTCGACCAGTTCCCCCGCCTCGTCCACCTTGAACACCATGCCGGCCGTCGTCTGGCGCTGCGTCGCGAGGGTCGCGCGCCCGACCATCGCCGACGGCCGCACCACTCGCGACGGCCGCGGCGTGAGGCGGCCGGCCGGCCCGCCGCCGAGCATCGCCGCGAAGTCCTTCGCGCTCTTCGGCCGGTCCACCGGCGTCTTCGCGAGCACGTGGAAGATCGCGTCCTCCACCTCCTCGGGCACCGCACTGCGCACGACGCGCACGCTCGGCACCTGCTCCATCAGGTGCTTCGCCATGATCGCCATCGCATTGGGCCCCGTGAACGGCGGCTCGCCGGCGAGCATCTCGTAGAGCATGCAGCCGAGCGAGTAGAGGTCCGCCGTCGGCCCGACCGGGTCGCCGGTGGACTGCTCGGGCGCCATGTACACCGGCGTGCCCACCGCCATGCCGGTCTGCGTGAGCTTCTGCCCGCCGGCGTCGTTCGCGGCCCGCGCGATGCCGAAGTCGGCGATCAGCGAGTGCTCGCCGGACAGCAGGATGTTCTCCGGCTTGATGTCGCGGTGCACGATGCCCTGGTCGTGCGCGAACTGCAGCGCGCTCGCGACCTCGAGCGTGAGCCGGAGCGCCTCCTCCACCGGCAGCATCCCCTCGCGGTCGAGCTTGTCGCGCAGCGACTCGCCACGCACGAACGGCATCACGTAGAACAGGAGGCCGTCGGCGGCCCCCGAGTCGTAGAGGCCGAGGATGTGCGGGTGCTGCAGCTTGGCGGCGAGCTTGATCTCGCGCTCGAAGCGCTCGGCACCGATCGAAGCCGAGAGCTCGGGGTGCAGCACCTTGATCGCGACGTCGCGGTCGTGCTTGACGTCCCGCGCGAGGAAGACCGTGGCCATCCCGCCACGGCCGAGCTCGCGCTCGATCACATAGCGGTCGCCGATCGCGGTGCGCAGCCGGACCAGGATCTCGGACGCGTTCGCGAGGTCCTGGATCGGCGTGCCCTTGAACTCCTCCGTGAAGTTCCGGCCGCAGTTGCCGCAGAAGATGGCCTCGCCATCACGCGGCGCCCCGCAGTTCGGGCAGAAGCTGGACAGCGGACGATCCCCCTGGAGAACCGGCGCGGGCGCCCCATGCACCCGAATCGGTCAAAACTGCGGGGGGCGGCGGCGCGCGGCAACTGCCGAGCGCCGCGGCATCGCCCGCCTCATCGCCCGGCTCATCGCCCGGCTCATCGCCCGGCTCATCGCCCGGCACCGCCGGGCCTCACGGGCACCGCCGACCGCGCTACCGCCGGATGCGCGTGACGCGGCCCAGTCCATCCACCTGGAAGCGCGGCCGCTCGGGCTCGGGGAGCGCCACGACCGGCTCGGCCAGCGCGGCCTCGGCCGCGGTCACCGACGCCCGCAGCGCGGCAGGCGGGACGGTGTACGCGTCGGCGGCGTTCACGTTCACCGTGTACCCGAGGTCGGCGATGCCCTGGACGGTCATGCGCGAGAGGACGTTGGTCGCGCCCGCGTAGCCGGTCATCAGTTCGGTGCGGAAGGTGCTCTCCTTCCAGTGCGCATTGCGCGTCCCGGCCCCGCACGAGGTCCCGGCGGTGAGGTTCTCGCAGTTCTCGGCCGGGACCGATCCGCTGCAGACCGACGCGCCGCCGAGGTCGTTGGCGCACGCCGACGTCGCGAGCGCGCCCGTGACGCGGACGGTGGCGCTGTCCTTCCCGAGCAGGATGCCCTTGCTCTCCCAGAGCGTGCCGATCCCCACGACGTGCAGCATCTCGTGGAGGATCACGTCGCCGAGGCGGCCGTTGGTCGCCAGGCTGTTGAGGTCGGCGCTGTCGAAGCGCATGATGCCGAGCCCGGTGAGGCCGCCCACCGTGCGGGTGAGGCACGGACCCGCGGAACCGAGGACGTTGCCCACGCCGTCGATCGAATCGACCTTCGCGTAGATGACGAGGTCGTCCACGACCTCGTTGAGGGGCGACGCACCGGTCATGGACGCGTTGCAGTCGCTGATGTTGAAGGGCGTCGCGCCGCTGCCGATCTGGGCATCCGGGATGTCGCCGGTGACGATCTGCTGGATCCGGCTCGCGGCGTTGGTGAACGCCGCCTGGATCGTGCTGCTCGGGGCGGTGCCCACCCAGCGCACGACGACGGTGTAGCTGGTGTCGGAACGCGGCGTGGAGGGGCCGGAAGTCTCGCCGCACGCGGTGAGCGCGACGAGGGCGAGCGGCAGGAGGAGCCGGGAGGTCATCGGGTCGGGGAGCGGTGCGCGCGGGCGGCCCCGCGCGCCGTGGGGGTCAGGGCTTCTTCTTCGGATCGATGGGCGTGACCTTGCCCGTCGGGTCCACCGTGAACTTCGGGCCGAACGCCGAGTCACGGCCGACGACCGGGGGCGTCGGTGCGGTGGCCTTCGCGGCGGTCGTGTCACGCTTGACCGTGCCGCCCGCGGGAGCGGCGGGAGCGGTCCCCGCCGGCGCGTTGGGGGAGGCTTGCGTCGCGGTCGGGGTCGCAGGGGAGTGCGTCGTGTCCGCGGCCGCGCCGCGGTCGGCGGTCGGGGCCGACGCCGCCGGCGCGGTCGCCGTGGTGTCGGCGGACGACTCCGGGGGCGGCGCCTTCGGGGCGCACGCGGCGGCGAGCAGGACCGACGGAAGGAGGAGGGAGCGGCGCATCGGGCGGGCGGTTCGGGCGGCGGACGGGGAGGGTCCGTGGACGTTCATACCCCGTCAAAGCTATCCGAGCCACGACGGGGCACACAGGACGCAGGTCACACCCGTACGGACACGCCTGACGTCCCGCCCCCTACCAGCCGACGATGGCCCCCGCGCGGAACAGCCGGCGCGCGTCGATCCGCAGCGCCGGCGGCTCGGTGCCGGCGATGAACCACTCGTGGTACCGGCGCTCGGGCGGCGTGTCGTCCTCCGCGAGGCGCCCGGTGTCGCGCTCGAGTTCCGCGCCGACGACGCCGCGCGGCGGCACCCACTCCCCGGGCGCGAGGCCGCCCCAGCGCGCGAGCATCTGGCCGAAGATCGGCGCCGCCAGCGTGCCACCCGCCGCCCCCGGCGTGATCGGCCGCGGCCGATCGAAGCCGAGCCAGACGCCCGCGACGAGCTGCGACGTGACGCCGACGAACCACACGTCCGTGTTGTCGTCGGTGGTGCCCGTCTTCCCCGCCACCGGCACGCCGGCCGGGATGTAGCGGCGCACCGCGGTCGCCGTGCCAGACTCGACGGCCTCGCGCATCAGCTCGCGGGCGACGAACGCGACGCTCGAGTCCATCGCCGCCGCGCGGAACCGCACCGCTTCGGCCATCACGACCCGCCCCGCCGGGTCCTCGACGCGGATCACGAACCGCGGCTCCACCGGCGTGCCGAGGTTGGCGAAGGTGGTGAACGCCGCCACGAGGTCGAGGGGCCGCACCACCGAGGCGCCGATCGCGCTCGACGGATAGGGCGCGATCGGCGCCGAGAGGCCCATGCGCTGCGCCAGCGCGATCACGGAATCGGCCCCGAGCCGGTCCCAGAGGCGGACCGCGACCGGATTGCGCGACTTGGCCAGCGCGGTGCGCAGCGTGAGCGGCCCGAGGAACTCGCCATCGGCGTTCTTCGGGCGGTAGACCTGGCGGTCGTACGCAAGCTCCAGCGGCGCATCCTCGACGAGTGCGTTGGGCGGCACCGAGTCCATCAGGGCCCGCGCGTACACGATCGGCTTGAACGTGGAGCCGGGCTGCCGCACGCCGTTCACGGCACGGTTGAACTGCGACTCCTGGTAATTGCGGCCGCCGACCAGCGCGCGGACGTCGCCGGTCTGCGGGTCGAGGGCGACGACCGCCCCCTGCAGGTAGTCGGTGCTGCCGCGCGGCTTCGTCGCGAAGGTGGGGTGCCGGTAGCCCGGCCGTGCCTCCACGGCCGCGGTCCCGTCCACGAGCGCCTTCGCGGCCTCGCGCTGCAGCGCCGGGTCGAGCGTGGTGGTGATGACGTAGCCGCCGTCGGTCACCGGGACGCCCGCCCGCTCAAGGCGCGCGCGCACCGCATCCACGAAGTACGGGGCCGCGACCGACATCCCGAGGTCGCGCGCGGTGCGCAGCGGCTCCGCCTTCGCGGCCCGCGCCTGCTCCGCCGAGATGAAGCCCTGCTCCGCCATCAGCCCGATGATCGCGTCGCGGCGGTTGCGGTTGCGGTCGGGGAAGCGCACCGGGTCGTAGATCGCCGGTCCCTTCGGCATCGCGGCGAGCGAGGCCGCCTCGGCGATGCTGAGCCGTGAGGCGGACTTGCCGAAGTAGTGCCGCGCGGCGGCCTCGATGCCGTAGAATCCGCGCCCGAATGCGATCTGGTTGAGGTACGCCTCGAGGATCTGCGCCTTGGTGTAGTGCTTCTCCATCTCGCGCGCGGCCGCCTGCTCGCGGACCTTCCGCGAGAGCGACCGGTCGGTGCGGTCGATGATGTCGGGATGCATGTTCCCGACGAGCTGCTGCGTGATCGTGCTCGCGCCGCGGCTGCCGCCGAGGAGGTTGTCCTTGATCGCCGCGGCGATGCCGACGAGGTCCACGCCGTCGTGCTGGTAGAAGCGGCGGTCCTCCACGGCGACGAAGGCCTGCGGGACATAGCGCGGCAGCGAGCCGATCGGGACGCTCGTGCGCCACTCGCGGCCGATCTCGCCGATCAGCGACCCGTCGCGCGCGAGCACGAGCGTGCTCTGCGCCGGCCGGATGATGCGCCACGGCTCGCCCGGCGCGGCCGCGGCGGGGGGAGCGGCCGGCTGCTGCGCCGCGAGGCGGGCACGCGGGCCCGCGGCGGCGGCGAGGAGGACGGGGGCGAGGAGGCGAAGGGCCCGCATAGGTCCCGAATTCTACACGGCGGGGCCCGCGCCGGATGACGACCGCGCGCCATGCCCGCCGGTCGCCCGTACCCATTCAGGGCCGGGGGGCCCACCTTTCAACCATGCTCACGCTCGCCATCCCGCAGTTCCGGCCCCGCAAGGGGGACCTCGCCGGGAACCTCGACCGCGTCGCCGCGCTCGTCGCGCAGGCGGCGGCGCTGGAGCCGCGGCCGCAGGTGGTGGTGTTCGCCGAGACGATCCTCTCCGGCTACTTCCTCGAAGGGGGCGTGCGCGACGTCGCGCTCACGGCCGACGCGCTCGTGGACGCCCTGGCCACGCGGCTCCACTCGCGGCTGCCCGCCGGGACGCGCCTCGACGTGATCCTCGGCTTCTACGAGCGGCACGCGGGGCAGCTGCACAACAGCGCGGCCTGCATCGCGTTCGACGGCGGCGCGGCGCGCCTGGTGCACGTGCATCGCAAGAACTTCCTCCCCACGTACTCGCTCTTCGACGAGGAGCGCTTCGTGGAGCGCGGCTACGGCATCCGCGCGTTCGACACCTCGTGGGGACGCGCGGCGATCCTCGTCTGCGAGGATGCGTGGCATTCGCTCTCGGGCACCCTCGCCGCGCTCGACGGCGCACAGGTGATCTTCGTGCTCTCGGCGGCGCCGGCGCGCGGCGCGCAGCCGCGGGACGATGCGGTCCCGGGCCCCGGCAGCGTGGCGCGCTGGGAGCGGCTCGTGCGCGACATCGCCGAGGAGCAGGGCGTGTACTGCGTGCTCGCGAACCTCGTCGGCAGCGAGGGCGGCCGGATGTTCCAGGGCGCGTCGCTGGTCGCGGGGCCGCGGGGCGACGTCCGGCTCCGCGGGCCGGTGTTCGAGGAGGCGCTGCTGACCGCGACGCTCGACCTCGACGACGTGGCGCGCGTGCGCGCCGACATGCCGCTCCTCTCCGACCTGCGCGCCGCGCTGCCGTTCCTGCGCGGTGAGCTGGACCGGGTGCTCGGCGCGCCGGCGCCCGTCGCCGCCGAGGCGACGACCGCCACGACCGCCACGACCGCTGCCGCCACGCAGGGCATCGCGGGGCGCGCCGGGGCGACCGCGGCCACCGGGGCCGACGCGCCCCTGCCGGTGCTGTCAGGCGGCACGGTCGCGCGCGGGATGCCGCCGTCGCTCGAGATCGACGCGGCGCTCGTCGAGCGGTGGCTCGTCGCCTTCCTGCGCGACGAGTTCGCGCGGCGCGGCTTCGCCAAGGCGATCGTCGGGCTCTCGGGCGGCGTGGACTCGGCGCTCGTCGCGACCCTCGCCGCGCGCGCGCTCGGCCCGCAGAACGTCGTCGCGGTGCGCCTGCCGTACCGCACGTCGAGCCCCGACTCGCTCGCGCACGCCCAGCTCGTCATCGACCAGCTCGGCCTCGTGGCGCGGACGCTCGAGATCACCGGGGCGGTGGACGGATACCTCGCGCTCGAGCCCGAGGCCGACGGCGCCCGCCGCGGCAACGTGATGGCGCGCACGCGCATGATCGCGCTCTTCGACCTCTCGGCGAAGCACCGTGCGCTCCCGCTCGGCACCGGCAACAAGAGCGAGCGGCTGCTCGGCTACTTCACCTGGCACGCCGACGACTCGCCGCCGGTGAATCCCATCGGCGACCTCTTCAAGACGCAGGTGTGGGCGCTCGCCCGGCACCTCGGCGTCCCGCGCGAGATCATCGAGAAGCCGGCCAGCGCCGACCTCATCCAGGGGCAGACCGACGAGGGCGACTTCGGCGTGCGCTACGCCGTCGCCGACGAGATCCTCAACTGGATCCTGCACGGCTGGAGCGCCGACGAACTCGTCGCGCGCGGGATGGACGCCGAGGCGATCCGCCTGGTGACCAAGCGGCTCGACTCCACCCACTGGAAGCGCAAGCTGCCGACGGTGGCGATGCTCTCGGGCGCGGCGATCGGGGAGAGCTACCTGCGGCCGGTGGACCTCTAGCGGGACGGCACCGCAGGATTCGGATTGAGGCCGCCCGCCGGCGCCCCTACCCTCCGTGCACACCCGACCCGCGAGGGCGCCGATGTCCCCAGAGCAACTGCAGACCGACTACGCCCGGATCGAGAAGGCGATCCGGTTCCTCGACCGCGCGCACGCCCGCCCGCCCGCGCTCGCCGACGTGGCGGAGTATGTCGGGCTGAGCGAGGCGCATTTCCAGCGGCTCTTCACGCGCTGGGCGGGGATCAGCCCCAAGCGCTTCCTGCAGCACCGCACCGCCGAGGTGGTGAAGCGGCTGCTGCGCGACCGGCGGCCGCTGCTCGACGTCACGTACGAGGCGGGCCTCTCGGGGCCCGGCCGGCTCCACGACCTCATCGTGAACGCTGAGGCGGTGACGCCCGGTGAGTACCAGCGCGCGGGCGCGGGCCTCGTGATCCGGCACGGCTTCCACCCGACCCCGTTCGGCGACTGCCTCGTCGCGGTGACGCCGCGCGGGATCTGCCACCTCGCATTCACCGAGCCGGTCTCGCGGCGGGCAGCGCTCGCGCGCCTCGCGCACGAATGGTCCGGCGCGACGCTCGTCGCCGACCAGGCCGGCACGCGCGCCGCGGCGGCGAAGGCGTTCCCCGCCCCGGGCGTCGCGCCCACGCCGGGGCTCGCCATCCATGTGAAGGGGACCAACTTCCAGCTCAGGGTGTGGCGCGCGCTGCTGGAGATCCCGCCCGGGAGCGTGACGACCTACGGCGGCATCGCGGCGGTCATCGGCGAGCCGAAGGCGTCGCGTGCGGTGGGGACCGCGGTCGGCGCGAATCCCGTGAGCTACCTCATCCCCTGCCACCGCGTGATCCGCGCGACGGGCGAGCTCGGCGGCTATGCCTGGGGACCGGACCGCAAGCGCGTGATGCTGACGATCGAGACCGCGGCCGCCCGGCCGGCGGACGCGGGGGCGGCGTCGAGCGCGGCGTGAACCGGCGATCCCGCTGGCGACGGCGCGGGATCGTGGGCACGCCGGACACGACGGGGGCCCGCGCCTCGGCCGCGGGCCCCCGTCGCGTCAGGCGGCCTGGGCGAACGCGAGGCTGACCGCGCGCCGGGCGCCGCGCTTCAACTGGCGGTGCACCGCGCGCGCGAAGCGCATGAAGTTCTGCCCCGCGGCCGGATAGCGCGCGAAGAACTCCGTCGGCAGCAGCGACCCTTTCAACTGGTTGCAGGGCTGGCAGGCCGCAACGAGGTTGCCCGGGTGGTGGCTCCCGCCGCGCGACAGCGGGATCACATGATCCAGGGTGGCGTGCTCCAGTCCCAGTCCGGATCCGCAATAGACACATCGACGTCCACAATCCCGGAAGGTGGCGCGCTTGACCTGGCGCTTGAGCTGCTGGTGCTCGACGCGGCGCGCGTGACGGGATAGCCCCCGGGGGGCACGGGCGAGACTGACATGGTGGACGACCCGACGTGACATCCGACCTCGCCGGAAATGACGACACCCCGCTGCGGGGCGGAGGGCCCGAGCGGGGTGTGGTCGATGAGGAGGAGGCGCCAGACCGCGGCCGCCGGGAGCGGCCGAGGGGATCCGGTCTCGAATGCCTGTCCGAACGTGTCGGTCACGGGCCTCCCGAGTGGGGCACCGCTCGCGCGGCACCCGATGCCGAAAAGACGCCGCAATAGGTGCAACGTCACGTGAATCCGCGCAAGGGAACCGGCGCAAGTCGCAATTTTGTGATGGCGGCCCGAGGTACGGGGCGGCGTCCCGGTTCGCCTTCAGGGCGGGGCGGCGCGGGGCTACCTTATTCCGTATCCTCGCCCGGGTCCGTCCCGGGGTCCGCTCTCCTGCCCTTCCCGACCATGGCCACCTCCGCGAAGGCCCGCCGCGCGACCCACGGCCTCTCCAAGGCTCAGCTCGTCGCCGCCTACCGCACCATGCTCCTGTCGCGCCGGATCGACGACAAGGAGATCCAGCTCAAGCGGCAGAACAAGATCTTCTTCCAGATCTCGGGCGCAGGGCACGAGGCGGTGCTGACCGCCGCGGGCCACGTCTTCAAGGCCTCGCACGACTGGTTCTACATGTACTACCGGGACCGCGCGCTCTGCCTGCAGCTCGGGATGACCCCGGCCGAGATGCTCTACTCGGCGGTCGGCGCCGCGGCGGACCCGAACTCCGGTGGCCGGCAGATGCCGTCCCACTGGGGACACCGGAAGCTCAACATCGTCTCGAGCTCGTCCCCTACCGGCACGCAGTTCCTGCAGGCCGTCGGCTCCGCCGAGGCGGTCGTGCGGGCGAAGGCACTCGGCCTCACCGACGGCTTCACCGACGACGAGGTGGTGTTCGTCTCCACCGGCGACGGCACCACGTCGCAGGGGGAGTTCTGGGAGTCGCTCAACACCGCGTGCAACCTGAAGCTCCCCGTCGTCTACCTCGTCGAGGACAACGGCTACGCGATCTCGGTCCCGGTCGAGGTGAACACCGCCGGCGGCTCGATCTCCAAGCTGGTCGCGGGCTTCCCCGACCTGTTCATCCAGCAGGTGGACGGCTGCGACCTCCTCGCGTCGTACGAGGCGATGCAGAAGGCCGTCGCCTACGCCCGCGAGCGGAAGGGCCCGGCGCTGGTGCACGCGAAGGTCATCCGCCCGTACTCGCACTCGCTCTCGGACGACGAGGTGATGTACCGCCCGGACGCCGAGCGCGAGGCCGACGCCGCGCGCGACCCGGTCACCGTCTATCCGAAGTGGCTCGTGGACGAGGGATACGCGAGCGAGGCGGAGATCAAGGCGATCCAGGAGTCGGTGGACGCCGAGGTGCTCGCGGCGACCGACGATGCGCTGGCGCAGCCGCAGCCGGCGCCGGAGACGGCCTCGTTCGCGGTCTACTCGCCCGACGTGGACCCGACGAGCGAGCAGTTCGACACCGAGGACGACCCGCAGTTCTCAGGCGAGCCGACGACGATGGTGGACCTGCTCAACGCCTGCATGAAGGACGAGATGCGGCGCGACCCGCGCATCGTGATGTTCGGCGAGGACGTCGCCGACGTCTCGCGCGAGGAGTACCTCGGCAAGGTCAAGGGCAAGGGCGGCGTCTTCAAGGTGACGTGGGGCCTGCAGAAGGAGTTCGGCGGCACGCGCGTGTACAACACGCCGCTCGCCGAGGCGAACATCGTCGGGCGCGCGATCGGCCTCGCGGTGCGCGGCTTCAAGCCGGTCGTCGAGGTGCAGTTCTTCGACTACATCTGGACCGCCTACATGCAGCTCCGCGACGAGCTCGCGACGATGCGCTGGCGCTCGTCCAACGCGTTCAGCGCGCCGGTCGTGGTGCGCACCACCTACGGCGGCTACATCCGCGGCGCGATCTACCACTCGCAGACCGGCGCCTCGCTCTTCACGCACTGCCCCGGGCTCCGCGTCGTCTGCCCCAGCAACGCGCTGGATGCCAACGGCCTCCTGCGCACCGCCATCCGCGGCGACGACCCGGTGATCTTCCTCGAGCACAAGCACCTCTACCGGCAGACCTACAACAAGGGCGCCTATCCGGGCCCGAACTTCATGATCCCGTTCGGCAAGGCCCGGATCGTGAAGGAAGGGACCGATGTGACGGTCGTCACATACGGCGCGACGGTCCAGCGTGCATTGGTAGCGGCGAAGCAGGTCGAGGAGGCGAGCGGCCTGTCCGTCGAGGTGATCGATCTCCGCACCCTCTCCCCGTGGGACCAGGAGGCGGTGTACGCGTCGGCGCGGAAGACCGGCCGCGTGATCGTCGCCTACGAGGACTCGCTCTCGTGGGGCTATGGCGCCGAGATCGCGGCGCGCATCGCCGACGACTGTTTCGCGTGGCTCGACGCCCCGGTGAAGCGCGTGGCCTCGATGGACACGTTCGTCGGGTACGCGCCGAGCCTCGAGGACGAGATCCTGCCCCAGATCGCCGACTTCACGAAGGCCTACGAGGAGATCGCGAGGTTCTGATGCCGCTGCGCGCCGTCCGGTCCACGCTTCGCCCCGCCGTCACCGCCGCGGTGGCGCTCACGGGCGCCCTCGCGGCCGCGGCGTGCGGCGAGCGCGCGACCGGACCGGCCACGGCGACCGTGCCCGTCGCGCTCGCCCTCGCATTCCCGGCCGGCTCGGCGGAGGCACAGGCCGTCTTCGGCGGCGGCATCACCGGCGCGCAGGTGGTCATCAGCCGGCCCAACGAGTCGCAGGTGCTCGACACGACCTTCGCCTTCCCCGCCGACGACGAGGTGCTGACCCTCGGCGTGAACGTCCCGATGCTCGGCCGGACTGACACGATGTACGTGTACGTCGGGCTGCTCGAGGGGCAGGCCACGAACTGGTACGCGTCGGGCGAGGCCATCGTGCGGAAGGGCGGCGTGCCGAGCATCCCCGTGCTCCCGCTCTACTACTCGGGGCCGGGCTGGAACGCCGTGTCGTTCTCCATCACCGGCCGCGGCTTCTTCGTGGTGCCGGGCGGTACGCTCGCCATGGCGGCCACCGCCTTCGACGGCCAGGGCCTGCCGCTGGCGACCCCGGTGGCGTGGAGCGTCAGCGACCGGCTGCTGGGGTCCATCGACGCGTCCGGCACGTTCACCGCACGCCAGCGCACCGGCACCGTGTGGATCCGCGCCGAGATCCCGGCCGGCTTGCGGGACAGCGTGCAGGTCTCGGTGGCGACGCAGCTGCCCTAACGCCGCGCAGCAATCCTTTCGGCCGCCTCGCGGGTCGAAGGGACATGCGCCCTCGTCTCCTCGCCCCGCTCGTCGCCGTCCTGCTGTCGCCCGCGGCCGGCTCCGCTCAGGCCGCGATGTTCCGCGGCGGTCCCGCCCACCTCGGCTCCTACGCCTCGCCGCCCGCCACGCTCGGCGGCGTCGCCTGGCGGTTCCGCACCGAGGGGCGCGTGCTCTCGTCGCCCGCCGTGGTCGGCGGGACCGTCTTCGTCGGCAGCACCGACGGCCGCCTCTACGCGGTGGACCGCGCGACCGGCGCCGAGCGCTGGCGATTCCAGACGCAGGGGCCGGTCGCGTCGTCGCCGGCGGTGGTGGACGGGCTCGCATATGTGAGCAGCGTGGACGGCAACGTGTACGCCGTGGACGCGGCGACCGGCGCCGAACGCTGGCGCTTCGCGACGCGCGGCGAGCGGCGCTTCACCGCGCCGGGGATCCACGGCGCGATCCCGCGCACGGAGCGGATGCCGGACCCGTTCGACGTCTTCCTCTCCTCGCCGACGGTGGTGGATGGCGTCGTCTACATCGGCAGCGGCGACCAGCACGTGTACGCGCTCGACGCGCGCACCGGCGCCCGGCGCTGGGAGTTCGCGGCGGGCGACGTGATCCACGCCTCGCCCGCGGTGGTGGACGGCGTGGTGTACATCGGCAGCTGGGACCGGAACCTCTACGCCCTCGACGCGCGCACCGGGCGCGAGCGGTGGCGCCATACCACCGGCGCCGACACGGTCATCTGGAACCAGGTGGGGCTCGCGAGCTCGCCCGCCGTCGCCGAGGGCCTCGTGTTCGTCGGCGGGCGCGACGGCCGGTTCCACGCGGTGGACGCGGCGACCGGCGCCGAACGGTGGTCGCACGACAATCACGGCGGCTGGACCATCGGCTCGCCCGCGGTGCGGGACGGGGTGGTGTACTTCACGACCTCCGATGGGCGCCGGTTCAAGGCGCTCGACGCCCGGACGGGGGCGGTGCGGTTCGACCTCGAGAACAAGGCCATCTCGTTCTCGTCGGTCGCGCTGGCGGGGACGGGCGCGTTCTATGGGACGTCCGACGGCTGGGTGCACGCGGTGGATGTGCGGACGGGCGCGTTCACGGCGCACTTCCGCACGGACGGGTCCCGGGAGCACGGCGACCCGTGGACCGACTCGACCGGCGTCCTGCGCACCAGCGGCATGTACCCCGACCGCACGCTCGACGGGATGATGATCGGGATGCGGACGATGATGACCGTGGGGTCCGTGCTCTCGTCGCCGGTGCTGGTGGACGGGGTGCTGTACGTCGGGAGCACGGACGGGCAGCTGTACGCCATCCGGTGAAGGCGCGCGGCCGCGCGTTCCCCGCGCCCCGGCGCGGCTTTCGCGCGCCCCGCCCGTGAATCCCCTACACGGATTCCGGCCTTCCTCCAATCACCGCCGCACGCCACCGCCCCGATCATCCAAGGGCCGTTCCCCCCGAACCGCCCCGACGATGACCGACACCCCCCGCACCTTCGGCCAGCAGCTCGGCCGCCGCAGCTGGGCCGAGCCCTGGAAGATCAAGATGGTGGAGCCGCTCGTGATGACCGAGCGCCCCGACCGCGAGCGCGCGCTCCGCGAGGCCGGGCACAACACCTTCCTGCTCCGCTCCCGCGACGTCTACATCGACCTCCTCACCGACAGCGGCACCAGCGCGATGAGCGACCGCCAGTGGGCGGGGATGATGCTCGGCGACGAGGCCTACGCCGGCTCGGAGAACTTCTTCCACCTCGAGGACGCGATCCAGCGGTACTACGGCTATCGCCACCTCGTCCCCACGCACCAGGGGCGCGGCGCCGAGCACCTCCTCTCGCGCACCGTGATCAGGCCGGGCCAGTACGTGCCCGGCAACATGTACTTCACGACGACGCGCCTGCACCAGGAGATGGCGGGCGGGATCTTCACCGACGTCATCGTGGACGAGGCGCACGACCCCACGCACCCGGGCGACTTCAAGGGGAACGTGGACCTCGCCAAGCTCGACGCGCTGCTCGCGCGCGTGGGCGCGGCGGGGATCGCCTACGTCTCGCTCGCGGCGACGGTGAACATGGCCGGCGGCCAGCCGGTCTCGATGGCCAACGTGCGGGCGCTGCGCGCCTGGTGCGACCGCCACGGCGTGAAGCTCTACCTCGACGCGACCCGCGCGGTGGAGAACGCGTTCTTCATCCAGGAGCGCGAGGCCGGCTACGCCGACCGCCCCGTCGCCGCGATCCTCAAGGAGTTCTGCTCGTACACCGACGGCGCGTGGATGAGCGCGAAGAAGGACTCGCTGGTCAACATCGGCGGCTGGGTCGCGGTGAACGACTTCCCGCTGTTCGAGGAGCTGCGGAACCTCGTCGTCGTGTTCGAGGGGCTGCACACCTACGGCGGGCTCGCCGGGCGCGACATGGAGGCGATGGCGATCGGTATCGCCGAATCGGTGCAGGACGCGCACATGCGGTCGCGGATCGGGCAGGTGCGGTACCTCGGGAGCCTGCTCCAGCAGTGGGGCATCCCGATGATGGAGCCGATCGGCGGGCACGCGATCTTCCTCGATGCGCGCCGGTTCTACCCGCAGCTCGCGCAGGACGCGTTCCCGGCGCAGACGCTCGCGGCCGAGCTCTACCTCGACTCGGGGATCCGCGCGATGGAGCGCGGGATCGTGAGCGCGGGGCGCGACCCGCGGACGGGCGACCACCATCGTCCGCAGCTCGAGCTCACGCGCCTCACGATCCCGCGCCGCGTGTACACGCAGGCGCACATGGACGTGATCGCGGAGTCGGTGAAGGCGGTGTACGACGCGCGCGAGCGGGTCCGGGGACTGCGGATGACGTACGAGCCGAAGTACCTGCGCTTCTTCCAGGCGCGGTTCGAGGCGCTCTGAGCAGCCCCCCGGGGCGCGGACGGCCGGCGGCGCGG
>JAIBBJ010000125.1 GCA_019694735.1 Gemmatimonadaceae bacterium
CGCGCCGGCGCCCGGCGATGCGCTGGCGCGCGCCGGGTCCGCGGCCGGTGCCGCCGGCGATCCGCTCGCCACCCTCGTGGTGCGCGTCACGCCACCGGCCTACACGGGGCTGCGCGCGCAGGCGTTCGACGATCCCTCCGCCGTCCCGGCGCTCGTCGGGTCGCAGGTGACCATCGAGGGGCTCGGACCGGCGGGTGGGACCGGGGGCGCGGCCGACGGCGTGCGTGCGCTGGTCGGCGGACGCGAACTCCCGGCCGTCTCCGCGGGGGAGCGCTGGCGCGTCGCGCTCGCCGTCCCCGCCGAGCCCCTCGGTGTGCAGCTCCGCGCCGGCGCGCGCGAGCGCGTGCTCGTGATCGAGCCGGTCGCCGACTCCATCCCGACCGTGCACCTCGAGCGGCCGGCGCGCGATTCCGTGCTCCGTGCCGCCACCGGCGAGGTGACGCTCAGCGCCGAGGTGCGCGACGACCACGGGCTCGCCGACGCGGCGTTCGAGTACATCGTGAGCAGCGGGGCGGGGGAGACCTTCACCTTCCGCGGCGGCCGGATCGCCGCCCGCACGTTCGGCGCGGGTACCGCGCGCGCGCGCCTCGAGGGTACGGTCCGTCTCGACACCCTCAAGCTCGGCCCCGGCGACCTCGTGCACCTCCGCGCCGTCGCCCGCGACCGCAACGACGTCACCGGCCCTGGCATCGGCGCCTCCGAGACGCGCACGCTGCGGATCGCGCGCCCGGAGGAGTACGACTCGGTCGCCGTGGACCCGATGCCGCCGAGCGAGCCGGAGAAGAACGCGCTCTCGCAGCGGATGATCCTCGAGCTCACGCAGGACCTCGACCGCCGGTCGCGGCGGCTCGGCCCCGCCGCGACCACGCGCGAGGCGCGCCGCATCGCGGTGGATCAGACCAAGCTGCGCAAGCGCGTCGGCGAGATCGTCTTCACGCGGCTCAGCGAGGACCAGGGCGAGCACGCGCACTTCGCCGGCGACGGGCACGAGCACGGGCAGGAGCGGCCGCTCGATCCCGACCAGGTCCTCGCGGCCGCCGAGCGCGCGGCGAATGTGGACCCCACGCGCACCCTCGAGGGCGAGGGCGACGAGACGCCGGTGGTCGCCATCAACCGCCCGCTGCTCGAGGCCTACAACCACATGTGGTCGGCCTCCTCGGCGCTCGAGACGGGCGACCCGCACGCGGCGATCCCGTGGATGCAGCGCGCGATCGAGGCGCTGCAGCGTGCGCGCGCGGCGGAGCGGATCTACCTCCGCGGGCGCCCGCCGCGGGTGGTCGTGGATCTCGCGAAGGTCCGCGGCACCGGCAAGGAGAAGGGCAGCAGCAACGCGCGCCTCGCCCGGGAGGCGCTCGACCCGGCGCGCGCCGCGCGGCTCGCGCGCTTCGACGCCCTGCTCGGCGGGGTCGCGGCCGATCCGGCCTCGGCCGCGGACCGGCTCCTGCTGCTGCGCCTCGACCTCCCGGCGACCGAGCGCGCCGCCGCCGAGGCGCTCACCGCCGCGGCGGACGCGGTGCGCCGCGGGGGCGATGTCACCGGCCCGCTCCAGCGCGCCCGCCGCGCCCTCGTCGGCGCGCCCGAGCGGGCCGACGCCCTCGGCCCGTGGGGGATGTGATGGCCGACTTCACCTGGGCCACCGCGCAGTACGACTCCGGCGACTGGGACTCGGCGCCGATGGTGCCGGCCAACCTCATCGATTCCATCGCCCGCTACACGCGGATCGACGTCGCGCCCACCGGCGTCATCGTGCCGCTCGCCTCGAAGGACCTCTTCCGGTACCCGCTCGTGTACCTCACCGGGCACCTGCCGGTGCGCTTCAGCGAGGCGGAGCGCACCACCCTGCGTGCCTACTGCGAGCGCGGCGGGCTGCTCTTCGTGGACGACCACAACCACGACGTGGACGGCCAGTTCCACCGGACGGCGTGGGAGGAGATCGCGCGGGCGGTCGGGCCGCTCAAGGACCTGCCCAACGACCACGCGCTCTACCGGAGCTTCTTCCAGTTCCCCGACGGACCGCCCACGACCAGCCACGAGCTGAACGGCTGGGGCGACAACCTCGTGCACAAGCACCTGCAGGCGGTGCTGCGCGGCGACCGCATCGCCGTGCTCTACAGCAGCAAGGACTACAGCTCGGAGTGGAACTACCACCCCGACAACAAGCGGTTCTTCTCGGTGGACAACACGAAGTTCGGCGTGAACCTGGTGGTCTATGCGCTCTCGCGCTGACGGGCGGGGCCTGCTGGAGCGCGCGGCGCGCACCGTTGCGGTGCTCGCCGTCGCCGCCGCGTTCGTTCAGGCGTGGCGCGCGCACGCGGCGTCGGCGACCCCGCACGTGCACTGGCGCACCGGCGGCGCGATGCCCGCGCGCACCCGCGACTCGCTCGCCGCCCTCGCGCGCGCCGGCGACGTGGTGACGTGGGACGGTCCGGTCGCCGCCGTCGCGGTGATGGCCGAGCCGGTGCGCGACCCGTCGGCGCGGACGCGGGTCGCGGTGGTCGGCGATGCGCCGGTGGCGCTCCTCGACTCGCTCGGCGCGATCGATTCGCTCGGCGCGGGCGGCGGTGCGCTCACCACGGCCGGTCTCGCCGGGATGGTGCGCGTCGTGAGCGCGACCGAGCGCACCGAGGCCCTCGCGCGCCCCGCCGTCGGCGCGATGCCCGGTCGCGTCCTCGTGCTCGGGCGCGTCGGCTGGGAGGCCAAGTTCGCGATCGCCGCGCTCGAGGAAGCGGGCTGGGGCGTGGACGCGCGGCTGCGCGTGGCCGACACGCTCTGGGTGACGCAGGGCACCGCGCGCGCCCCGACGAACGGCACGCACGCGGCGGTCGTGGTGCTCGACTCCGGCGCCACCGGCCCGGCGACGGGCGCCGCGCCCATCGAAGCGGCGCAGCTCGCGCGCTTCGTGCGCGCGGGCGGCGGGCTGCTGCTGGTGGGCGACGGCGCCGCCGATCCGGCGTTCACGCCGCTCGCCCCGGCGCGGACGGCCGCCGAGGTGGCGGGGGAGCGCGACGCGTTCGAGCGCGACGAGCCGCGCCAGGCGATCCCGCTGCGGCCGCTCA
>JAIBBJ010000194.1 GCA_019694735.1 Gemmatimonadaceae bacterium
TGGTGTGCCGCCCGTGCGGATCGCGTACTCGCTCTCGATGCCGGTCCCGGTCGCATTGGCCGTGCCGACCCGCGCCTGGAACGCCGAGTTGGGCGACAACGAGGTCGTGGTCGTGGGTATCGACAGGAGGTCAACGGCGAGGGTGCGCACGACCACGGTCGCGGTGGCCGACGTGAAGCCGGGGGCCGTGAGCGTGATGGTCCCCGTCCCCGTCACGCCCTCGAGGGCCTGGATCACGTACGGCACGCTCGTGCTCGGCGCGGTCATCGCGACGTCGATGAACGCGCTGCCGACCGTCGCCGCGTTCGGCGCGACGAGGAAGCGGGTCGGGTCGGAGCTCTCCACGCGCACGGTGACGGCGCCGTAGTTCGAGGCACCCAGGGAGCCGCCCGTCGGCACCTGCAGGCCGGCGCCGAGCGTTGCGCCGCCGGCGGACGTGGTCGGGGCGCTGACCGTCACGCTCACCGACGCGTTGGCGGTGCTCACGGTGCCCGGCGCCGTGACGCTCACCGTGGTCGCGCCCGCGCCGAACGGATCGAGCTCCACGCCGCCGCTGGCCGCGCCGGAGGGAGAGCGCGCACTCCCGACCGGGACGGTGACCGTACGCACCTGCGCGGTGCCCGCGCTGGTCAGGAGCTGGGCGACGGCTGCGTTCCCGTTCGTCACGGTCGCCACGATGGGCGCGCCGCCCGCGCGGATGCCCAACTCCGACTCGATCGCCGTGCCCGCGGCGTTCAGGGTGCCGACGCGCACCTGGAACGCCGCATTGGGCGAGAAGGTGGTGGTCGTGGACGGCACCGAGATGAGGTCGATGCCGACCGGACGCACGGTGACCGTCGCGGTGCCGTCCACGAATCCCGGCGCGGAGGCGGTGACCGTGCCCGTGCCCGTCACGCCCTCCATCGCCTGGATGACGTAGCTGAACGAAGTGCTCGGCGTGACGAGCGGTACGTCGAGGAAGGCGCCGCCCGGGGTGCTCAGATTCGGCGCGATGCGGAACAGCGTCGTATCGGAGCTCGCGATGCGGACGGTGGTGGTGAGGCCGTAGTTGGAGGCGCCGAGCGACCCGCCGGAGTTGACCTGCAGCCCGGCACCGATCGTGGCGCCGCCGGCGCTGATCCCGGGCGCGACGACGGTGACGAGGCGCGTCGCGCCGGCGGTCGTGGTGGCGCCGTCCACCGTCACGCTGATGCTCGCGGTGCCGGCGCCGACCGGATCGAGCTCCCAGCCACCGCTCGCCACACCGGATGCGGAGCGGGACGAGCCGACCGGGATGGTCACGGTGACCGTGGCCCCGGTGTCCGCGGCGCTGAGCAGCCGCGCGACGCCGACCGCGCTGGTGGTGATCACGGCCGTGCGCGGCACACCGCCTGCGCGGATGCCGTACTCGGCCTCGATCGCGTCACCAGCGGCGTTCAGCACGCCGATGCGCGCCTGCGGGAACGCGTTGCCGGAGAAGGAGGTGGTGCTCGTCGGGACCGAGATCAAGTCCACCCCGACGCCGCGCACGACCACCGTGGCCGTGGTGCTCGTGAAGCCGGGCGCCGAGACCGTGAGCGTCGCGGTGCCCGTCGCGCCCTCGATCGCGGAGATGTAGTAGGAGACGCTGCTGCTCGGCGCCGTGATCGGGATGCTGATGCTCGCCGTGCCCGGCGTGCCGGCGGCGGGGGCGACGCGCACGAGCGCGGGATCCGAGCTCGTGACGGTCACGGTGGTGCTGCCGAAGTTCGAGGCGCCGAGGGCCGCCCCCGAGTTGACCTGGAGCCCGCTCGCGATCGTCGCGCCGCCGGCCGAGATGCCGGGGGCCGCCGCGACGCTGACGGTCGTGCTGTCGGCGAGGAGGTCCGTGCCCGTCGCGCGGATCCGCGTGGCGCAGGGCAGCACCGCCGAGCCGCCGTAGCTCACCGCGGCGGTGACGGCGTTCTGCCCCGTGGGGATCGTCACGAATGCGGGGACGTCGGCGCACGCCGCGTTGAGGCTCGTGAGCTCGATAGTCACGCCGGGCGCCGGCGCCGCGAGCGGCGACCCGCCGCTCAGGAGGCGGAGCGTCATCGTCGTGCCGAAGGTCGCGTTGAGCGAGAGGCCGGTCTCGACGATGTCGATCTGCGCGGTCGTCGACGCGAGGGTCGTGTCGGCGATCCAGCCGGGCGCCGTCGCCACGACGGTGGCCGAGCCCGTGGCGACCCCGCGCAGCGTGCCGCTGGCGAGCGTGGCGCCCGCGGGCACGCTCACCGTGCCCGTGACGACCTGCACGCGCGACGGGTCGCTGGAGGAGAGCGTGACGGAGAGGCCGCCCGCGGGCGCGGGCGCGGCGAGCTGGATCGGGATCGTCGTCGTGAGCCCGAGCGGCACGTTCTGCGACGTCGGCAGGCTCAGGATCTGGTTGGTGACGGTGACGGAGAAGGTCGCATCCGGCAGTCCGGCGGCGCTGGCGCGCACGGTCGCGGTCCCGATGCTCAGCCCCTGGACGTCGAAGTCCACGCTGAGCTGCCCGGCCGGCACCGTGCGCGTCGCCGGCGCCGTGACCGAGAGGCGGCCCGGCGTCTCGCTCACCAGCGTCACCGCGGTACCGCCGACCGGCGCGGGCAGCGGCAGCGTGGCGCGCACCAGCGCAGGGAGGTTCACGCCGACGATCGTATCGCCGACGAGCGAGATGTTGAAGTCGGGCGGCGTCGTGACCGTGAGCGTGAAGGTGGCCGGCGTGAAGCCGTTCCGGCTCGCGACGACCTCGTACGTGCCGGGGAGCAGGCCCGCCGTCCAGGCGGTCGCGACGTACCCATCGTTGTCCGTGGTGTTGGCGGGCGGCGTGAGGGTGCCGCCGCCGGCCGAGATCGTGAAGTCGACGAATGCGTCGTCCAGGGGGGTCCCGTTGGCGCGCAGCACACGCACGCGGAGCGAGTCCGGCGCCGGGCGCGCCGCCGGGACGGACTGGCCGTCGCCGCCGACGATGACGATGCGGTTCACGCCCGTGACGACGATCGCCACCGACAGCGTGTCCGGCACCGCACCCGGGGTCGTCGCGGTCACGATCACCGATGCGGTCCATGTCCCCGGGGGGAGGAACTCCGGCGTCGCGACGAGGTCGAATGCCGTCGGCGCCGTCGTGGAGTCGAACGCGACGCCCAGCCAGTCGCTCGCGCCGGCGTCGTACTGGATCTCGGCGGCCAGGCCGGCGAGGGAGCCGGTCGCCGGCGCCGGGACCGTGACGGTCCGGTGCAGCGAGGTCTGGCTCCCCACCGCGGCCGCGAACATCACGGAGTCCGGCGAGAGCACGATGCGCGGCACGACCACGGCCAGGCTCGGGTCGGGCCCGTACTGGGTCCATCCCGCCGGGCGGACCATCGAGGCGACCGCGACGCCGCCGGCGCCGGCGCGCGCGAACGCGAGGGTCGAGACCACGCCACCCACGGTGTCCGGCGGAACGGTGGCGCCGAACCGGTCGCGGAGGTCGAACGTCACCTCCGCCGCGAGCTGCGCGAGGGTGAACGATTCCCCGTTCGGAGTGAACCGGATGCGCGCCACGCTGCTGTCCGACGACGCGACCACGAAGGTGGCGCCGGGGCCGCCGCGCCGCAGCGCCATCGGCAGGAAGACGCCGGCGCTGTCCGCGCCCACGGTGAGCTGAAGCGCCGGGTCGGTCCCACCCACGGCTGGGACACTCGCGGGACCGAGCAGCGCGAGCCGCGCGGCTGGTGCACCGATGGTCACGCGGATGGTGTCGGGGCGGTATCCGGCGGCCGAGACGACGAGATCGGCCACGCCAGTGGAGCCTTCGAGCGCCTGGACCCAGTAGCTCACGGCCGTGTCGCCGGCGTCCGCGAGTCGGACGATGGAGTCGCGGCCGATCGTCTCGCCGTCGAGGCCGAGCAGCACCTGCGTCGAATCGAGGGAGCGGATGGAGACCGGCAGCTCCGCGGGGGTCGATCCCGCGAGCCGTGCGAGCTGCCGGACCTGCAGGCCCGAGGCGAGCGCGAAGTCCGGCGCCGCGGCGAACTCGAGCAGCGGCACGCCCGCCGGCCAATCGGTGATGGTCGCCGGCGCGATCGCCTCGGCGAAGCCGCCGTGGGTCGCCGGCGTCGCGCCCTGCACGGCGACCGTGAAGGCACCGTTGGTCGCCCCGTCCGGGTCCGAGACGCGGAGGTAGCGGCCGCTGCCCGTCGGCGCCGTCTCGAACACGGGCGCCGAGAACACCGCGGCGCCGCTCGAGCGGATGAGCTCGAGCTGCACTGCGGCCGGATCGAAGTCGGTGAAGGTGGGGCCGAACGAGAGGTCGATGGGCGCGCCGTCGGTGATGCGGAACGCGACGTTGCGCACGGTGACCGCGCCGCCGAAGTCGATGCCGCGCGCCGCGATGGTGCGCGTGCCGCCGGCGCCGAGCACCTCGGAGCGGACGGTGACGTTGTTCAGGTCGTAGCGCACGAGCCCGCGGACCTGCACGTCGCTGCGCAGCGTGCGCGTGAGGTTGCCCCAGTGCTCGACGTTCGACAGCCACGATGAATCGGGCCTGGCGAAGTCGACCGCACCGCTGCCGATGAGATAGAGCGTGAAGTTCGAGGTCGCGCGCAGGCTCGCTGGCGAGGTGGTCGCACGCTGGACGAGGTCGCCGCGCAGCTCGATGTCGCCGTTGGCGAGCTCGGCGCCCATCGCGCGGCCGTCGAAGAGCGCGTTCCCCTCGACCCGGAGCGAGCTGTACGTCCCGCCGAGGCGTAGGATGCCGCTCCCCGTGACGCGCAGCGACCCCGAGACGCCCATCGCGGCGACGAACGGCTGCGCGAGCGAGAAGTCGCCGTCGATCACGAGGTCGCCGCCGATGAAGCGGCGCTGGTTGGGCAGCACGCGCGCGCTGGCGGTGCCGGAGACACGGACCGAGCGGAGTCCGCTGACGGACCCGTCGAGCGGCAGCACCTGGCCGGTGCCGACGAGCGCGAGGGTGTCCACGGCGAGGACCGGCGCCGCGACCGCGCCCCCGACCTCGACGAGCGTGAGTCCCGCGGTCGCGCCGTCCGCGAGGGCGAGGTCGCCGCCGACGCGCAGCCGCCGCGGCTGGGCGAACGTCGGCGTGGCGACCTGCACGAGCGCGCCGGTGGCCTCGACGGTGAGGTTCCGCGAGAGTGCGAACGCGCCATCGATCCGCGTCGGGCCGCGGACGATGAGGTCGCGGAGGGTGGTGCCGTCCGCCGTGAGCAGCGTCGCGGTATCGCCGGCCGCAGGTTCGATGACGACCCGGTGCGTACCGGTCGCGGTGAAGCCGGCGCCGCCGAGCGTGACCGAGAGACCGCCCGCGACATGCAGCTCGCCCGCGGCGAACATGTCGCCCTGCCCGAACGCCTGCAGGCTGGCGAACCCGGCGTGGACCCGGTCGGCCGGGTCGAGCATCTCGAGGCGCGCGTTGCCCTGGACGAAGAGCTGCTCCCCATCGAGGCGGACGACGTGGCCGCCCAGCGTGAGCACGCCGCTCCCGCCGAGTCCCAGCGACTTGCCGACGAGCACGAGCGAGTCGGTCAGGATCCGCCGTCCGTCCTCGATGGTCATCGGACACGCGAGGCGGCCGGCGACGGGGTGCGGCCCGTCGGTCGTCGGCGCGCCGAGCTGGAAGCCGCCGGCGACGCCGCAGCTCGCGGCGAGGACGTCGGTGCGCAGCACGAGCGCGTCGGCAACGCGGAGGACGCCGTCCCCGGTGAAGCCGACGGCACCGGCGTTGAGGCTGACGAACGCGCGGACACGCGACGCCTCGACGAGCGGCAGGTTGGTCACGCCGGTCGCCGGGATCACGACGGAGTCAGCGTCGGACGGCGCGCTCCCCTCCTGCCAGTTGCCGGCCAGCGTCCATGCGCTGCTCACCGCGCCGGTCCAGTGCCGCACGCCGGAGCCGCCGCCGGGCTGCACCGTCACGAGGACGGAATCGCGGCCGTCGTCGAGGGCGGCGCCGATCCAGGCGGTGCCGGCGGTGACGCCGACGACGCGGCCGGCGGCGTCCACGGATGCCACGGCCGGCGCGCTGGACGTCCAGGCGACCGCGCGCCCCGTGATGAGCGAGTCCGCCACGTTGTAGGTCTCGGCCGCCAGCGACTCCGCGTCCCCTGGGCCCGTCAGCGTGGTCCGCGCCGCGACCACGCGGATCCGCGTGATGCGCGTGCCGGCGACCGCGGTGCCCTGGAAGACGGCGTTCTGGAAGCCGGCACGCGACGCCGTCACCGTATGGGCGCCGAGCGGCGAGCCGATGCGCCACTGCGTGGCCGCGTATCCGTTCGCGTCGGACGGTGCGCTGGCGGGCGAGACGGTACCGCCGCCGAGTGAGACCGTGAAGTCCACGCTCACGCCGCCGACCGGCGCCCCGGTCGCGTCGAGCACGCGCACCTTCAGCGAATCGGGGGCGATCGCGCCCCAGTCGATCCGCTGGCCGTCCCCGGCGACGATCGCGAGGCGCGGCGTCCCCTGGACGACGATGGGGAGCGAATCGGAGATGCTCCCGCTGCTGGCGGTGATCACGGTCGTGCCGAGCGCGACCGCGGTGACGAGCCCGGTGGCGCTGACCCGCGCCACGGTCGTGTCGGTCGCCCGCCACGTGATGGGGGCCGCGGGCAGGGTGTCGTCGGCGACGTTGAACGCCGCGGCGCGGAAGCGGACCGTGTCGCCGGCACCGGTGAGCAGCAGCCGGGGCGCGTCCACCGTGACCCGGACGACCCGCGTACCAGCGGTGGCCGTCGCGGAAACGCTCACGCTGTCGAAGCCCGGCGAGCGCGCGACGAGGCGCTGCGCGCCGACGGGGAGCCCGAGCACCCAGCGGGTCGTCGCGAGGCCAGCCGCATCGGTGCGCACGTTCGCGGCCGTGACGTCGCCGGCGCCGGCGCGGACCGTGAACTGCACGACGGTATCCGCGACGGGCTGCCCGAGCGGCCCGAGCGCGCGGACGACGATCGGCTGGAGCAGCGTGTCGCGCTGCTCCGCCGACTGCGCGTCGCCGCTGACGAGCACGAGCCGCGCGCGGCCGAGGACGGCGACCGGGATGTCGAGCCCGAGCGCGCCGTAGGCGGCACGCACGGTCGCCGTGCCGTCACCGACGCCGCGCACGAGGCCGGTGGCGTCGACGCGGGCGACGGTCGTGTCCGTCGAGGAGTAGACGAGGGCACGCCCGGGTTCGACGGTCACGGCATTCCCCGTCGCGTCGAAGAGCGACGCGGCGAGGCGCGCCGTGTCGCCGACGGCGAGGTCGAGCCGCGCCGGCGCGACCGCGATGCGGCGCGGCGCGGTGGAGGGGCCGGCGTCAGGGCCCGTGATGATCCCGCTGCACGCGAACGCACCCGCGAGGGCGACGAGCCCTGCGGTCGCGGACCGCCAGCGACGGGACCACCGGCGGGCCGACATCAGAAGCTCCGCCCGAGCGTCGTCGTGAGGAAGCGCTCGCTGAATGCCGGGCGCGTGCCCTGCGCGCCGAACCGCAGCATCCGCGCCTGCAGGCTGAACGCGATGTCGCCGGGCAGCGTCCAGCCGAACTGCGCACCGGCCGTGGTGACGGCGCGGGCGGAGACGAACGTCTGCGTGAAGTTCGCGGACGCGTTGACCGCGCGGAGGCCCGTCGCGCTCAGTCGCAGGCTCCCGAGCACGTTCTCGTTGTCGCCGCTCCCGTCGGGCAGGACTGCCGCGACCGAGGGGGCGACGAGCAACCACCGCGAGAGCGGCAGGGAGACCGCGAGGTTCGCGGTCTGCACGGTCACCGCCGGGGTGAGGCGCACGGGGTTGCGATCCTCATTCGACTGCCGCGCGTACGCGACGCTGACGCTCGCGCTCCGGGCACCGACCCGGAACGGCATCGCAAGGGCGGCATTGAACGTCGCGGCCCGGTTGTCGACGAGGAGCGTGTCGTTCGTGGCGTCATTGCCGGCCGCGGCGAGGAGGGCGACCAGCGAGACCGTCAGGTTCGCGGGGAGCCGCACCGTCGCCGTGCCGGTCATGACGTCGCGGGTGGTCGTCGCGAGGCGCTGCGACGTGAGGTTGTTCTCCTGTCGCTGGAAGCGGCCCTGCAGGCCGAGCCGACCGCCCACGAGCCGCAGGTCGCCACCGAGGTTCCAGCCGCGGCGGTCGTTCACGAGGTACGCGAGCCCCAGCGAGGTGAAGCCGGCGCCGATGGACTCGTAGCCGCCACGAAGGCCGTAGCTGCGTCCCTGCCACTGCGCATCGAGGTTCCAGGCCGCGTCGCCGGAGCTCGACGTGCGCAGCGTACCGAGCCCCGGCGGCGCGCTGACGCTGTCGCCGGCGATCGCGCTGCTGGTGAGGTCGCGGGTGAGCAGCGCCCCCGCGACCTCGCCCTTGAGCGCGAGCTTCCGCTGGAACAGCCGCAGCGAGCCGCCCAGCGCGGCGACGACGTTCTCCTGCGGCCGCGTACGCTGCTCGGGCCGGAGGTCCGCTGGCAGGGTGTCGAGGCCGAGCGTGTCGAACACGGTCTGCTCGTCCGGGATGAGGGCGTCCTGCGCGCGGACGATGCGGAGATCGAGCGAACGCTCCCCCGCGCGTCCGAGGCCGACCGCGCCCGCGATGACGCTTCGGCGGTACTGGGGCCCATCCGCCGTGGTGATGAGCGCAGCGCTCCGCCCGCCCTGCACCGACGCGCGCCACCGCGTACGGTCCACGTCGAGGCCGAACCCGCGGATGCGGAGGCCCTGCATGGTGTACGGCGAATAGTCGCGCGCGAAGTCGCCGAGGTGGAGCTGGCCCCAGCCCCAGGTGGGCTCGAATGCGAACTGGTTGATGGACTGGCGCGCCGAATTGCCCTCGCTCGAGAGGAGCAGGTCGAACCCGACCTCGGTGGAGCCCACGAGCGCGAGGCGCGGCGTCGCCATGAGACGCCAGGTGCTGCCCGGACGGCGGCGCTCCAGTCCGTCGACCCCGTACATCTCGCTGAACGCCTGCGCCTGGCCTCCGAGTCGACGGGTGAGCCAGTTGGCGCGCCCGGTGTCGGCGGCCGACGCCCCCACGGCCTGCGCCGCGAGCGGCGCGGCGAGGAACGACAGGACGCACGCCGCCAGATGCACGCGTCTCACCGCATCCTCCCCGTGGTATCGGCCGCGAGGCGTGCCGCCTCGTCACGGCGCCCCAAGCGGTGGAGCACCTCGATCTCGTGCTCGCGGATGGCGGCGCTGGCGGGGTACACGAGCCGGAGCCGCGCGAGGTGCTCGCGCAGCCGCGGCAGCGAACCGTTGGCCTCGTGCGCACGCAACAGGGCCTCCCAGCCCGCCTCGTCGCCCGGCGCGAGCTCGAATCGTGCCTGCCGCGTCCGCAAGGCATCGGCCGGGCGGCCGAGTGCGTCGAGCGCGTCGGCGCGCCAGCGGAGGAACTGCGTGTCGCGCGGCGCGGTGAGCGCGAGGCGATCCACCAGTGCCAGTGCATCCCCGTGGTCGGCGGCGAGGATCGCCGCGCGCACCTCGGCGCGCTGGACCGGATCGTTCCCCGTCCATTCCGCGGCGAGGAAGCGGATGGCGGTGCGGCCGCGCGGGCCGGCGGCGAGCAGCTCGTCGAGTCCGGCCATCACGCGGGCGCGGGCGCGGGCCCGCTGGTCGAGGACCGCGTCATCGGCCGCGCGCAGCGTGCCGAGCCCGTCGGCGGGCATGAGCTCGCGGTCCGTGCGCGCGACCTCGCCGAGCGCGACGCGCAGCCGGTCCACGGCGGGGCGCACGAGCGGGTCGAGATCCTCGTAGCGCAACACCGGCTGCGGCCGCGGCGCCGGAGGACGCACGGATGGCGCCGCCTGCGCGGCCGCGGGGTTCGCGGCGAGCAGCACGGCAGCGGCCGCGACGAGGGCGAGGACCCGCCTCACGGGCGCCGCTCCACCGTCACTGCGACCGGACTCTCATCGGACTCGTTCCCCGACGCATCCACCGCGCGGATCACGTAGCGCGAGGTCGCCGTACCGGCGCGGTCGATGAACTCGAGCGTCGTCACGGGCTGCGCGGTGAGCCGCGTGCGCAGGCCGTCGGTGCGCTCCGCCCGGTAGACGACGTACCCGCGGAGATCCCGGCTGACGACGCGCTCCCAGCGGACCGTCGTGGTGCCCGCGGCGCGCACCGCGGTGACCCGGCGCGGGGCCGGGGGCTTGGCGAGATCCCGGAAGGTCAGCGTGTCGGCGAGTGGCGTGGCGCGGTTGCCGGCGGAATCGACGGCGATCACGCTCCAGCGCGTCGTCCGGCCGCGGACCGCCGTGGTGTCGCGCCACGCGAGGTCGGCGTCGCGCGGCAGCGTCGCGACCGCCACCACGGCGGCACCGGGGCTGCTGCGTTCGATCACGTAGCGGGCCACGTCCTGCGACGGGCTGGCGGTCCACGACAGCTCGACCCAGCGCCCGAGCTGGTTGCGCACGAGGAGCGAGCGCGCCGGCTCCGGCGCCTCGTCATCCGGGATGCGCAGCGCGACCTCGGCCGGTGCCGAGACATTGCCGGAGCTGTCGACGGCCACGACCCGCCAGGTGTACGTGCGACCGGGCTCGAGCCGCGCACCGTCGTACCCCGAGTCCGCGTACGCGAGCGCGCGGAGCGGCGTGCCGGTGAGGCGTGCGAACGCGGTGTCGGCCGGCTCGCGGCGGCTCACCTCGTAGCCCCGCACGTCGCGGTCGGGCACGGCGCGCCACGAGAGGCGCGCCGTGTGACCCGCCGTCTGTACCACGGCCAGCGCCGCCGGCACGGCGGGGGCGCGGGTGTCCACGCCTCGCGTCGTCGCGGGGTTCGACGGCGGCCCGATGCGCCCGGCGTCGTCGAGCACACGGACGCGGTAGGCGTAGATCTCGCGTCCCCGCACGAGCGTGTCCACGAACTCCGGCGTGTCGTACGGGATCGGCGAGCGGGTGATGCGGGCGTAGGAGGAATCCCCGCCGACCGATCGCTCCACGACGTAGCGCCGCGCCTGCGGCTCCGGCGGGAACGTCCAGACCACGCGGATGCGCCCATCGGCCGCCTCGGCGCCGACCCCGATGGGCGGCAGCGGACCGCGCGTCCCTGGGGCACGGATGCCCACCTCCGGGCTCGGCGCGGAGAGGCGGCCGAGGAGATCCGCGGCCCGGATCCGGTAGCGGTGCCAACGTCCGGCGTCCGCGGTCTCGTCCGTGAATCCGGTCGAACGATCGGCAAGGCGCATGACCGGCCGCTGCGTGATGCGGACGAAGGCGCCGGTCGAGTCGGCGCGCTCGACGACGTAGGCAACGATGGGATCATCGGCCGAGGCCGTGAAGGCCGGGGCCTCCCAGGTGAGCGCCACGCGCCCATCGGTCACGCGCGCACGCGGGACGGCCGGGGCGGCGAGGACCGTGGGAACGACGCGGACCAGGGCAGCCGCGCGGCGGCGCACGCTGTCGGGGCGCGCGAGGCGGACGAGCGACGCCTCGTAGCGGTAGGTCGCGCCGGCGACGGCGGTCGAGTCCACGAGGAGCGCGCCGAGGGCGAGCGCCGCGCGCGGCGACAGGACCTGGGCGAGACCCGCAGCGGTGCCGCCGGCGCGCAGGCGCCGCCAGACGGCGAACGCACCCTCTGCATCGGCGATCGTCTCGAGGAACGCGAGGTCCGGGCCGACGATCGTCGCGAACTCGGCGGGGCCCTGCGCGCCGACGAGCGGCGATGCCGTGAGGCTGCGACCGTCACGCGTGATGATCCACCCTTCGCCCTCGAGCGGGGGACGGCTCGGATACACATAGACGCGCCCGTCGGCGACGACGATCGCCAGCCGTGAGGGTTCCGCCGCGCCGGACGGGGCACCGACCGCGGGAGTCTGGGCGGTCGCGGGCCGCGCGACGGCCAGCGCGCCGAGGACGAGGAGGCGGAGGATGCGCATCAGTGGACCATCACGATGGCCGAGGTACTCAGCACACCCGCGCCATTGCGTGCGCGCACGTACGCATAGAGCGGCGTGCCGGTCGCGATGCTCGCCGGCAGGGTGATCATGATCGTGTTCGCGCCCGCCACCCCGGCGTACGCGCCATAGGGGACATAGACCGTGGTCTGCGACTTGGGGGCGAGCGGATCCTGGGCCGTGCTGCCGATGGCGACCTCGAAGCCGGTGATGTGCGTCTCGGGATCATCGGCCGCGTTGACCTGCACGCGGACGACCTGCAGCTGCCGTGTGGCCTGCACCGCGGGGACCGGCGGCGGCGTGACGTCCACCGTGAGGTCGCCGCTCACGGTGCGGTCGCCGCCCACCCCGCCGCCGTTCACGGCCCGGAGGTCCACGCGATAGCTGCCGCCCGCGAGCCCCGCGACCGGGATGCGCACCGCGCGCCCGACCGCGGCCTGGCTCGCGGGCCAGTCGACCGCACCACCCGCCGGGAAGTCGCGCACGAGCGCGCCGGCGGCCGTCCGTACGCGCAACTGATAGCCGCGGACGCCGCTCTCGGGGTCGGTGGAGAGCGCCGTGAGGTAGGCGACGAAGCCCGCGCTCGTCCAGTCGGCGCAGAAGCCGGGGGCGCTCGGGCCGGTGTTGTCACTGAACGTGACCGGACCGTACGTGAGGGGGCCGATCGCGCCGACGCCATTGATCGCACCGAAGGTGATCCAGAGCGGCCGCCCGTAGACCATCGCCGGCGACGAGGCGCGGAAGGAACTCATCAGCGCCGGGAGATCGTACCAGCCGGTCGTGGACACGGGCCCCGTGGGGGCGATGGTGTCGACGCGCCATCCATAGCCGTAGATGCCGGACTCATCGTCCGTCGCCTGCGGGAACGTGAGCGTGATGCCGGGCACGACGGTGGGCCCGACGACCGCGTTGTCGGGTGTGACCGCCACGAGCTTGCCGTCCCACACCTTCACGCTCACGGTGCCGACGCCCTTCTGCATCACGGACGTCACGCCGCACGTCGGCACCAGGGGCTCGGTGTAGCCGGCCACGGTGAAGGTCGGCAGGACCGTGCCGAAGCTGCGCGTCGTGAGGCCGGCGATGCCGCCCGTGACCGGCGGCGTGGTGAGCACGGTGCCCGCGGGGAAGACCGGCGGCGTGAGGTCGAGCCGGAACACGGCGGAGCTGCCCACCGGTCCGAGGATGCCCGCACCGTTCCGCGCCCGGACCTCCACGCGGAGGTCCGCGCCGCCAGGGAGGCCGAGGCCGGCGAGGGTGAGACCGGTGCGACCGCCGGCGGTGGTCCACGGCACGAGCTCCGTCACCGCGATCGGGCGCAGGGTGGCCACGCTCAGCCCGCCGAAGAGGCCGCCGGCGTTCCCGCTGCGCGTCGTGAGCTGCATGTAGTCATTGCGGACGACGCGATACGTGTACTCCTGGATGCCGCTCTCGGGATCGGTCGCGCTCCAGCTCACGAGCACGCGGTCCGGATCCCCAGCCCAGTAGACCGGATTGCCGAGCGAGTCCGGCCGGTTGACGAGGCCGGGGAGACCGACGGTCGCGATGGACGGCGCGGACAGGTCCACGGGCGGGGTCGCGACGGAGGCGACGGGATTCGCCGCGGAGCCACGCCGGAACGTGACGGTGAAGGGCGTGTTGGTCTGGGCGGTCTCGCCGGCCCCGCCGCGCACGAGGAGCCGCTGATTCTGCGGCAGGGAGGCGCCGTTCACGTCCGTCGTGTAGACCCAGCGCCGCGCGGTGCCCTGGGCGCCGACGGTGAAGAGGGAGTCGGCGCCCTCCTGCATGAGGTACTCGTAGACGCCGTTGGGATGCGAACCGGTCCAGGTGCTCTGCACCGACGAGAGGAACCCGAAGTCGGTGACGGCGACCGTGGACGAGACGACGCGCGGGGTCTGCAGGAGTTGCGCGAGCTGTGCCTTGCGCGCGGCGAACGCGCTCGCGGCGCTGTCCGCGGGTCCGTAGACGCGGAGGTATCCGTCGTACAGGTCGAAGAGCGTGCCGACGAGCTGATACTGGCGGCGGTTGAGCGAGTCGAGCTGGGCGGTGATGCGGGCGTGCATGTCGCGCATCGCGCGGATCGTCGGGCGGGCCGCCGCATCGGCCTGCTGCACGAGCGTGCCCGCGCCGGCGCTGGCCGCGGTGAGCCCCGCGTTGGCGACGCCCCACCACGCCTGGAGGCCGAAGTTCGTGGCCTGCGTGCGGAACCAGGTCGTCTCGATGTCGAGGAAGCCCATCGCGGCCCCGTCCCCCGGATCCTGTGCCAGCCGCGTGACGTTCGCATTCACCGTCGCCCAGTGCGTCGCGGCCTCGCTCTGGTACGCGGCGAGGATCGACTGGTCCGCGCTCCAGTACGTGAGGAGCCGCGCGCGGTGCAGCGCGATGGTATCGAGGGTCATCACCACGCGGAGCCGCTGGATCCGGTCCTCGGGATGCGAGGCGCGGGCCGCGGCGACGGCGGCGTCGATGCGGTCGTTGAGCTGCTGCACGACGGCCGCGCGCTGCGTGGCGAGCGTGTCGAGCTTCCCCTGCACCCAGGTGCGGCGCCGCATGCGGAAGTCGACGTCGGCCGCGAACTGGTGCTCGATCGCCTCGACGAGGTCGCTGTGGACCCGCGCGTAGCTCGCGAAGGACGACGGGTCCGTCGCGGTCGTCGCCGCGAGCACGGTGGCGAGGCCGGCCTCGACGTCGGCGATCTGCGTCCGCAGACGCGCCGCGCGCGCCTGCGTCGTCGCCGCCGCCGCGGTCGCCGCGGTGCGCGCCGCGGCCGCCGCCTGGTCATCGAGGTCGAACTGCGGTGGGTTCGCGACGATCATGGTCGGATTGCCCTTGGCGTCGGGCGGGCCGCTCACGAGGACCGGCGCGCCGAACTCGTAGCGTCGCACCGGGTCCGCCGGTGGGACGTACGCCGCCACCTGCTCGGCGGCGTCGAGCTCGACCCGGAGCGCGCGGATCCGTTCCTCGACCGCGGCCCGCCGGTCGTTGATGAGGGCGAGCTTCTGCTGCGCCTCCGCGCGGCGCTGCCGCACGATCGCGGTATCGTTCGCCGCGCTGTTGTCCATCAGCGCGCCCCGGTACCACGCGGGATAGGGGTCCGTGGAGGTCAGCGGATAGAGCCCCGCCCCGTAGGTCCCCTCGCCCGCGACGAAGGTGCCCCAGAAGACCAGCACCTCCACCGGGTTCCACCGCTGGAAGTTCTGGTAGGCCTGGATCAGGCTCTGCTCCGAGACCGCGATCGGCGTCGCCGCGCGCTGCTGCGCCGCGGCGTCGATGCCGGCCAGGATCCGGTTCGCCTCCGCCTCGAGGTCGGCCGCGATCTGCTCGGCGTTCGCCAGCACCGCAGCGAGCTCGTCGCTCTTGCCGATGCCGCCGGAGAACCCGGCGTCGGTCACCTTCACCCACGCCTCGAACGAGAGGGCGTCGATGCCGACGACGCGGGCCGCGCCCTGCGCGTAGAGCGCGAATGCGGGATTGACGACGAGGGCGCCGATGAGCTCGATCTGCCCCGTGATGCCCAGCGCCGTGACGTTGCCGTAGAGGCGCATGTAGGCACCGAGGTCGTTCGTGCTGGGCCGGTACCAGATGCGCATGTTCGCTCCGACATCCACGCTCAGCACGCTGACCTCGCGCTGGATCCGGAATCCCAGGTTCGCCGTGAAGCCGCTCGGCACGACGATCACCTCGGCGTAGGACTGGATCGTCGACAGGATGACGAGATCGACGTTGCCCTTGACCGCGAACAGGTTGTTGCCGGCGAAGAACTCGATGCTGGCCGTGCCGGCGACCGTCTTCTTGATGTCGAGGACGACCGCGACCATGCCGCGCACGTACGGCGCGGGGACCCAGCCGACCTGCAGCGCGAGGTCGCCCGAGAGCTGGTCGTTCATCTTGAAGAACGTCGCCATCGCGTTGATCTGGAACGCCTGGTCGGTGATCGTCACGAGGGCGCGGCCGGCGGCGGCCGAGACGCCGTTGGTGCCGGCGACCTCGAAGCCCGCGTACAGCATGACGGCGAACTTGCCGGCCGGCGGCATCCCGATCCGGTCCGACGCCGGGCCGTTCATGCCCGCGACCGCCTTGACCATCGCGAGGTCGCTCGCCCGGGGATTCACGAACAGCCCGCCGCCGACCTCGGTGAGCGTGACGATGCCCGGGATGATGGGGACCGTGACGCTGGTCCGCAGGAAGAGGCCGGCGCGGAAGAGCTCCCCGCGCTTCCCCATCACGCCGACCAGCCCGATGCGGTAGGCCCCCATCAGCGTCCCCTCGGTCGACAGGGCCATGTCGAAGCCGTCGGGGAACTCATCGTAGCTCATGTTCGCGGAGAACTGGATCACGCCGGGGATCTCGACGTGGAGGTTCTCCATCAGGAAGTGGTTCGTGGCGTCGTCCGACTTCACGTACACGAGCACGCGATCCACGCCGCCCGAGAAGGTCCCGGCGACGTCCACCGAGGCGCCGAGGTCCACGAAGGTCGACACCCCGACGAGCACCGAGTCGCGCACGATCTCGCCATTCGCCCCCGGTGGCCGCGCGACCGGCACGTAGATGCTCGTGTCCTGGTCACTCCACGCGATGCGCCCGACGACGATCTTCACGGTGTTCTGCACCGTGAACGTGCCGCCGTCGAACGCCGCCGACCCCACCCGCACCTCACCCTCGGAGGTGAAGCCGACGTGGCGGAACCTCAGGGACCCGCCCGTCCCGCTGAGGTCCAGTCCCAGCTCGCCCGAGATGTCCACCGCAAATCCCGTATTGGTGCTGGTCGCGGTCACCTGCGTGAACGTCAGCTTCACCGGCGAGAGGTCGAGCGCGATCGGGTTCGGCATCTCCAGCCCGCCGAAGGTCACCTGCCCCGCCGCGCTGATGCGCAGCCCCGGTGTCACGACGTTGCCGACGACCTTCCCGAACTGCAGGACGTTCGTCGGCTTGTTCTGGATGTAGACGTCCGCGACCACCGAGACCGCGGTGTTCGCCGCGCTCGCGAAGTCGACCTCGAGGTCGAGCCGGCGCAGGTGGAACGTGGCGATCCCGACATCGAGCTTGGTCTGCGCGCTGGCGAGGCCCGCCGGTTCGTTCAGGATGACGATGCGCCCACCGCCGGTCACCGTGCCGTCCGGGCTGATCCGCACGAAGAGCTCCTGCGGCGCCCCCTGCGCGAACGGCGCCGGGAGCTGCACGTCCCCCCGCAGCTCGAGCGCGTTCTGTACGATCGCCACGCGCGTCAGCCGCGCGACGCTGTCGACGATCACGATCGGCTTCGAGATGAAGTCGGCGCCCTGCAGGCCGACCTGCCCGTCGGTGCCGATCCGGAGGCCGATGAAGCGCGTCGTGTTCTCCAGCATCGTCACGTAGCCGGAGAGCGTGAACCGGAAGATGCCGCGGTCGAACTGCACCCCGATCGCCGGGGCGACCTGCTGCGTCCCGACGGTCGAGTCCCGGAGCGCGAACCGCGCACCGAAGAGTTCGAACTCCCGGGTGTTGGCCGGCGCGGTCACGGAGATGCTCGGCACCTGGATGCCGGCCGTGCCGATCGAGAGGTCCTCGACGCCGAGCGAGAAGCCCGGGGCGAGAGACGGCAGGCGCACCGACCCGCCGAGCACGACCGAGAACGCCTGGGCGGACGCGTTCACCGCGAGCGCCGGCGCGGCCCCGTTCTCGAGCCGCAGCTCCGCCATCCCGATCGGGATCGGCGTCTCGGGGTCGCTGATGTCGGCCGTGCCCCGGAAGCCGTTCTGGTCGATGGATGCCGCGAGGTGGATCACCCGGCCGCTGCCATCCGGCTTCCTGAGGAGCGAGGACCGGATCCCGCCCGAGATCCGGACGATGTTGGCGTTGGGTGCCAGGGTGAGCTCGGCGCCGGTGAACGCGAGCGACAGCGTGTCACCGAGCAGCGTCGCCTCGGCGATGGGCGTGCGCGTCGGGTCGAAGGTCTCGCTGTAGTCGCCCAGCTCCACCGTGCCGGTGATGCCGGCGCCGGTGATGACCAGGTCGCGGAAGTCCAGGTCGATGTCGGCAAGGGGCCCCGGCAGCTTGGCGTGCGCGCCCGCCTTGAGCCGGAAGCCGCCGGTGTCGGCGGCGAAGCCGAGCTGCGTGATCGCGACCGGGAGGCCCTCGAGCGGGATCAGCGACTGGCCCTCGGCCGCCGTCAGGGCGAGGCCGCCCGACACCGGTCGCATCGTGCGCGAGTTCAGCACCAGGTCGAACTCGGCCTGTACCTGCGGCACCGTCCCGTTCTGCTGGGCGAGCCCGGGGATCGCGAGCGTGACGCGCTCGTTCGGCCGCGTCCGGACCCGCACGGTCTGGCCGCTGAAGGTCGTCTCGACGAGGAGGCGCGTCGTGTCGGCCGGGTCCCGGAGCTGCAGGTACGCCGTCTCGACGCTCGGTACGCCGAGGCGCGCCGGCACCGGGAGCACCGCGAACACGTTGCCCGGCCAGAAGCCGCTCGAGTCCGCGTACGCGATGAGGTCGTTGCCCGCATTGCGCAGTTCGATGCGGCCGCGCGTGATGCCGATGCGGCCCGCGGTGCTGATCGTGAAGCCGTCCAGGAAGGCGCCGGCGAGCGATGCGTACTCCGTGCCGTTGAACCCGAGCGAGGCCGTGGCAGTCCCGCTGACGTGGAACCCCAGCGAGTCGATGACCGCGCCCTGCGGCAGGACGAGCCGAGCCGAGGCTGCGCCGCCGCGGGGCGTCGACACCGGGTACACGCCGAAGAGGAGGGACCCGTCATCCGGGAGCTCGAACCCGACGGCCGCGTCCGCCGTGAGCCGCACGCGGCCGCTCCGCAGCCTGAGCGTGTTGAGGTCGAAGGCGACGTTCTCGAACGCGACGTCGACCCCGGCGCCCTCGTTGGTGCGCAGTTCGCCCGTCGCGCCGAACGCGAGCTCGTCGCGTGTCAACGACGCGGTGTCCACCACGAGGCGCAGGAAGGGATTGTTCGGGTCGGGCGCCCAGAAGAAGGGCCGGTCGATCGCGATCGCGGCGTCGAGCACGCGGCCCTCGTCCACGTCGAGCCGCAGGCGTCCGGTCGCCGAGACCGTCTGCCCGGCGGCCGCACCCGGCACCGTGAGCGTCGCGGCGGCGTCGAGCGCGACGTCCACGCGCTGGCGCGCCGCGTCCCAGCCGAACGAGACCGTGCTGGTGCCGAACGTCAGGTCGAACGGCCCGAGGTCCATCGGACAGCGGGGCAGCACGTTCCGCACGGACCCGCGGATGGTGCCATTGCTGGCGAGGAACAGCGTGTCCGCCCCCGGGACCAGCGGCAGCATCCGCTGCGCCGGGTCGCAGGCCATCAGGTCCGGGAGGCGCAGGTCGGCGAGCACGCCGATGCGCACGTCGGGCGCCGCGCCGTCCACGACGCGGAACGAGCCGAACGCGCCGCGGATGTCGGCGACCGGCGTACGGATCGGGACGGGGATCTCGATGGGCTCGAAGCGGCCGCTGAGCTGGCCGCCCTGCACCCCCACATCGAGCGCCCGCAGCACGAGTCGCGCCGCCTGACCCTCCACCGCTGACGGGAGGTCCTCCACCGAGAACTCGAGGTCCACCCCGAAGTCGAGGCTCGGCGGCGCCGCGCCGGCGAACCAGTCCCAGCGGAACTCGCTGACCCGGTAGGCGAGCGCGCGCACGCCGAACCCGCCGACCCGGAGCCCGGGCCCCGACGGGGCGAACGGATTCGTCGCGTCCACTTGCGTGGGGAACGACGTGACCTCCACCGCGGGGATCACCAGTCCGCGCGGCGTGATGCGGATGTCGCGCACCTCCGGCAGCGCGAGACTGTCGAGCGCCGGCACCATGAGGCCGAGGTCGAACAGGAGTTCGAAGTCGAACTGCCGCCGGGCGAAGTCCCACCGGAAGGTCGGCGCGCGCGCACGGCCGAGGCGCAGATCCACGCCGGGCAGACGCAGGGTCGTCAGCGAGTCCGTCGCCGCGAAGTCCACGAGGGCGGCCTCCGTCGGCGACAGGCGGAAGGTCGCCGCGGCGACGGTGCGCTCGGCTTGGGTCGCGATGTCCTGCATCCCGAGCCGGCCGGGGAGCCGTACCTCCCACCGGAAGTCGCTCCCGATCCGGCCCGACGCCTCGAACCGCAGCGTGTCGAGATGGAAGCGGACGGCCGATGACCCCTCGACCAGCGGCAGCGCGCCGGTGAACGGCTGCGACACGCTCGCCTCGATCGCGCCGTCCCCCACCACGCCGAGGGCGAGGCGCATCGGCGCCTGCCCGGGGAACAGGTCGAGGCGGCCCGTCGCGGTGAAGCGGACGGGCACGTCGGGTCGCGCCCGCAGCATTAGCGAGTCGAGGACGAACGGGAAGCCGGGGATCGCGAAGTCGTCCGCAGCCGCGCCGGCATTGGTGGCGATGATCTCGCCGGCGATGGGCCGCCACGTCCCCTGCTGCAGCGTGAGGTCCATCGCGATCGCGGCACTCGGCGCTGCCGTGCGGCTCCCCTGCAGCGCGGGGACCGCGATGCGCAGCGGTGTCCCGGGCTTGGTGCGGATCCGCGGCCCGTCGTTCGTCTCGCTCATCTCGACGAGCAGGTTCCGCTGGGCGTCGCGCAGCACGATGTACGCGGTGCGCCGGTCCGGCAGGAAGAGCGTGTCGGGCAGCACCGTCTGCACGAGTTCGCCGAGCGCGATGTGCCATCCCCCGGCGTCCAGGTACGCGATCGGGTACTGCCGCACCTTGAAGAGCGCCCGGCCCTCGGCGACGCGGGCCTGGGCGGGCTTCATCGCGAAGTTCTCGAACGAGACGCTCGCCGAATCGAAGCGCGACTTCGCGAACGCCGCCTGCGCAGGTGCCACGCCGTTGATGCGCATGCCCGTCGCATCGAGCGTCGGGGTCGTCGGCAACTGCAGGCGGATGTTCCCGAACGTGCTGGTGGGATCGAACGGCGCGGTCGCGTCGACGAGCGTGAAGCCCAGGATGTTCGTGCCCGAGGCCGTGCGGCCGGCGGCATTCAGCGCCCCGGTGCCCCCGGAGTCCACCGCCCCGCCGATCGTCGCGGCGCCCAGGGCGAGCGCCGAGCTGAAGGGCGAGGACTCGAGCGCGAGCCGCCCGTCGAACGTCACCGTCCCCGCCGCGACATCCCCGGTCACCGGGTCGAGTCGCACCCGGTTGAAGGTGACGCCCGTCGTGTCGGTGTGGCTGAGGTACGTCGTGTCCTTCGCGGTGCCCGTCGGGAGCTGCCGTTCGCTGCGGGAGACGAGCGTGCGTTGCCGCCCGTCGATCGTGAGGCCCGTGGTATCGAGGACGGCGCTGGCGACGATGAACTTCAGGAACCCGACCTCGAGCTTGAACGGCCCCTTGAGCTCGATCCGCCCGCTCAGCAGCCGCGAGCCGATCCAGTCGAGCCGCGCCTGCGCCCGCGCCGTGTCCGATGCACCGCCCAGCAGGCCGCTGCCGGCCGAGGTCGCGGCGGAGCCGGCCTGCCCGACGAGGCTCGAGTCCTTCTTGGTGGAATCGGCCTTCGCAGTCGTGTCCTTCTTCTCGTCCACGCGGCTGAAGTCGACCTTGACGGCGCCGTCGTAGATCGCGGTCTGCGCACCGGTGGTGTCGATGCCGAGCGTGAAGGTGCCGCCCGCCAGCTCCAGCTTCGCGAACTTCAGGTCGAAGTTGCGGAAGCTCTCGGCGAAGGCGCTCGCCCGCCCGATCAGGCGCCCGGTCTGCGTGAGCCGGATGTCCCCCTCGAGCGCCGCGCGCGGGGGCCCGCCGATGCATCCGAGTATCGGGATGCCGCAGTCCAGCTTCTCGTGCGTGACCACGGCGTCGACCGACGGCAGTGACGTCGCGTGGGGGACGCTGTCGAGCGCGACCGCGACCTGGCCGTTCACGCGCAGGATGAGCGCGTGGAGGTTCTCGGCGGCGTACAGCCGGCACCCGGACTCACCGAAGTCGTTGCCCTTCAGGTTCGCGGTCAGCGCGCCGGCACGCAGGATCAGGGTGTCGACCTCGAACGTCGTCCCGGTCAGGCACTCGGAGTTCGCGGGCGCGATGCGCGGCAGCCGGATCCAGCTGTCCTTCGAGCCCCACTCGAAGCCGGGGTCGAGGCGGCCGAGCCATCGCCGGTACGTCATCAGGCCGCCACGGAATCCCATGGTCCGGGGCACGATCCCGATGCCGGCCGCCTCGGCATAGCCGTTCACCGACGCGCCTGGGGATCCCGAACCCCAGCTCGGCAGCGTCACACCATTCTCGTCGAGCCGCACGTCGGCGATCGTCGAGAGCCCGAGCGTCTCGATGCCGCGCACGGCCGGCTGCAGGTCCACGAGCGCACGCCAGGTGAACGTGCCACCGGGCTGGTACTCGAGCCGGTCCACGCGGAGGTTCGAGAGCCCCATCCGCACCCAGCCGAAGTCGGCTACCGCTTCGCCGGCGGAGCAGGCCGCCCGCTCGTCCTCGCGCGCGATGCCGTCGCGCGAGAACACCATCGTGAAGTGCAGGGTGCAGTCCTGCCGCTCGGACCCGAACACGCTGAAGGTCGCCGGGGCGCGCAGGTCGGTACCGAGCGTGTCCGTGAGGAAGTCCGCGCCCAACGCTCCGGCGACCGTCCCGAAGCTGAGCAGCGACGCGCTGATCGTGGTGTCGGGCCGGAAGCCGCGCGTCGGGTCGCAGAAGACCGGCAACCGCACCACGCCCTGTTCCATCGCCCCGGCCGCCGGGCAGCCGACCTCCTGCTCGAAGAGCATCACCTGACCGGTGAACTCGAGCCGCCCCTCGGGGAGCGAGAGGCGAGCGCCCGTCGCCGCGTACTGCACCGGCGCCCGCCCCACGCGGACGACCGGCGCGGCGACGGTGCCCGTGCCTTCGAGACGGCCGACGAGCCCGCCAGGCGTCAGCTGCGCGCTGCCGGCGAGCGGCACCGCCGACTGCCCCGGCACCTTCAGGGTCGCGGTCGCCCGGAATCCCGCGGTCGCGTCGAACACGAGCGGCCCGAGCGTGACGAGTTGCGCGACGTCGCGCGCGAGCAACCCGGCCGGGGCGGCGAGCTCGAGCCGCCCGTCCAACACCGCGAACACACCGCCGCGCAGCCCGACGCGCAGGTCCTGCAGCATCACCTGCTGTGGCGCGAACCCGAGCGCGGGCGCGAACTCGACGACCGCGGGGCCCGAGAGCCCGAGATCGAGGTCCCCGCGGTCCACCTTCAGGGCCGCGAGCTTGGTCAGCCGCGCGACGCCCGGCACGAGGTCGATCGCCTCCGGCAGCTCGAGCCCCTTCCGCAGCGGCTGCAGCAGCTCGTCGGCCATCGCGAACGACCAGATCTCGGAGGCGATGCCGTCGCGGAACAGCTGTCGGCCGTCCGCGTCGACCGCCCGCACCTGCCAGGCATACCGCTTCGTTCGCTCCAGCTGCAGGGCATCCAGGGGATAGAGCAGGAACGGCGTGTTCGTCACCGTCCGGAGCACCGGGATGTTCGCCTCGAGCGCCGCGCGCGGCACCTGCGTGCCGAGCAGCTCGACCACCGTCACTTCATAGGAGACGGGGACCGTGGGCGGCGCCAGCACCGGTGTCCACTGCAGGAACGGCTGGGTCGCGATCACGGTCTCGCCGTCCTGCGGCGACAACAGCTGCGGCGGGTCAGGCTGGAGGATCGAGAAGTCGGCGCAGGCCTCGGTGGCGACGGTCCCGGCGGTCCCGATCAGCACGCGGGCGCAGGCGCGGTAGTTCCCCTCCGGGAGCTGGCCCGTCTTCTGCACCGCATCGGTGATCGCGATGTTCCGCGAGACGGTCGTCCACTCGGTCACCGCGTCACGGACCGAGTAGAGGAATGAGGTCGGGCCCCCCGGCACCGTGACACTGGGGCTCTCCGTCACCCCGACCTGGCCGCGCTCAAGGCTCGTCAGGGTGACCCTGACGCGGAAGTCCGTGGCTCCGGTTCCGGTATAGGTAAGTGCCAGGAGCGCCGTGGACGGGACCTGCTCCCAATCCGACACGTACGGGCTGGGCGTCGGGCTGATCGTCAGCGCTCCGGTCCAGTTCGCGGACTGGCCGCGCACCCCGGCGGGCAGCAACAACGCCCCTGCCGCGAGGACAGGTGCCAGTGACCGGAGACCGAGGGCGCGTCGGGTGGGGAGCAACCGACCTCAGGGGGGTGGGAGTCCGGACCGCGTCCGACCACGGGACCGGCCCGGGGCGTCAGCGGAACGCGGCGAACCTAGTCCACCCCTCTCACGCGTCCATCATTCTCGTATCATCTTACCAGTGCATTGCGAGACAACGGCTTAGCGCCGCTCGATCGCCGCATTCCATCGCGTTGACCCAACCGAATCCCAGCGCTTCGCATGTTCCGCATCCGGTTGCTCGGCACCCCGCACCTCGCTGGTCCCAAGGGGGGCGTTCCGCAGGGGCCCCGCCGACTCGCGATCCTCGCGTGCCTGGCCGCTGCCGGACCCGCGGGCCTCACGCGCGACAAGCTCATCGCGCGGCTCTGGCCCGAGACCGACGAGGAGCGGGCACGCCGGAACCTGTCCCAACTGCTCTACGCGATGCGTACTGAGCTCGGGGTCGATCTCGTCGAGGGGACCGGCACCGTCCGACTCGCGGCCGGGCAGTGTACCTGCGACGTCCTCGAGTTCGATGCGGCGATCACCGCGCGCGACGACGTCGCCGCCCTGCAGGCGTACGGTGGACCGTTCCTCGATGGATTCCACCTCACGGAGTCGAGCGAGTTCTCCCAGTGGGCAGACACCGAGCGCGAGCGGCGGGCGGACCTCGCGCGCATGGCGGCCGTCCGGCTCGCCGAGTCCGCGGCGGGCGAGGATCGGATCGCGGCGTGGCAGCGCGTGGTGGCACTCGACCCTCTCAGCGCGCCGCCCACGTTGCGACTGATGGAGGCGTTCGCCGCGCGGGGTGACCGCACGGCGGCCGTCCGCGTCGCGGAGAAGCACGCGGCGCTCCTCAAGGCCGAACTCGATACCGCCGCGGATCCGGCCATCCTCCGGCGCGCCGCCGAGTTGCGCGCGGCTCCCGTCGACGCGGCCGCCGATGCACCCTCCGCGGCGCACCCCGAGGCGAACGCGGCATCCACGTCCCACGCGGCGGCGGCCGTGGCCGCTCCCGGCGGAGCGCCCCGCGAGGCGGCCGTCGGCGAACGGGTGGCCGCGGAGACTCGCGCGGGAGAGGCGCGACCCGCCGGGTCGACGACGGCGCGCGAACGCCCGCTGGCGCTCGTGGCCGGTCTCGTCGGGCTCACCGTGCTCGGGCTCCTCGCGTGGTCGCAGCGCGCCCCCGCGCGCCTCCTTCCCGATGAGTACGTCATCATCGCCGAGTTCGTGAACCGGTCCGGCGACTCGCTCCTCACGCACTCGGTCGGCGCCGCGGCGAAGGCGGCGCTCCAGCAATCCGCGCACGTGGTGCCCCTGCCCCGTGCGCGCGTGCGTCGCGCGCTGGCGCGCATGCAGCTTCAGGACAGCACGGATCGGCTCGACCCGACGCTCGCCCTCGAGGTCGCGCAGCGGGAAGGTGTGCGATTCGTCCTGTCGGGCGAGGTGCTCGCCGTCGGCGATCGCCGGCAGGTGGTCTCGCACATCATCGAGGCGTCCACGGGCCGCGAGGTCGTCACCCGCAGCTTCGACGCCCAGAACGACGACGCGATCCTCGAGGCCGTGGACCGGCTCGCGGCGGCGATGCGTCGCGATCTCGGTGAGGCCCGCGCCACCGTCGCGACCGCCCGCCCGCTCCCGGATGTGACCACGCGATCGCTCCCGGCCTTGCAGGCCTACGCGATGGCCATCGACGCGGACGTGCGGGAGGACGCGGACGCGTATCCGAATCTCCTCCTGCGTGCGGTCGCACTCGATTCGAACTTCGCGAGCGCCCACGCGAAGCTCGGTGAGCTGTACGCGTTCAACAACGATGTGCCGAATTCCGCCCGTCACTTCCGCCGCGCTCTCGAGCTCGCGGAGGGACTGCCGATCGAGGAGGCGCTCCGCATCCGCATCTCCGCCGCGTGGGCGCGCGGCGACCGCAACACGACCGTGCAGCTCAGCCGCACCTACCTCTCCTTGCGGCCCCGCGACAGCGGGGCATGGGCGCGGCTGGGCTACGCGTACTTCTCCGCCGGGCAGTCCGCGGAGGCGCGCGCGGCGTACCGGGTCGCGGATTCGCTGCAGCCGCTGACCGCGGGGAGCGTCCTGAACGTCGGGACGAGCTGGCTGACCACCGCGCGGATGTCCGGTGACCGTGCCCACTTCGATTCCGCCCGTGCCTGGTACGGCCGCGCGTTCGCCGAGATCCCCGACCAGCAGTACGCGATCTTCTACAACCAGCAGTATGGCACCATCCTGATCGGTGCTGGATTCCCGGACTCGGCTCGCGCGACCTTCGAACGGATGGCCCGTCGCGGCCCGCTCGATCGCGCCCGCGGCCTGCGCTCGCTGGCGTTCCTCGACCTGCTCGAAGGACACTGGCGTGACGCGGCCGGGAACTTCGCGACGGCGGGGGAGCTGTCGCAGCAGCAGCGCCAACCGACGTCGGTGGTGCGCAACGACGCCCTCCTCGCCGAGGCGTACCTCTTCACCGGGGATCGCGACCGCGCGCTCGCCGCGCTCCGGCGCCCTGCCGCGGTCGTCCTCCGGGAGCCGATCGAGGCGCGCGCGATCGCCTTCGTCGCGCTCGCACAAGTGCGCGCGGGAGACCTCACCGGCGCCAGGCGGCTCCTCGGGCGCATGCGAGCGATCTCACGGCCGGAGCATGACGGCGAGCAGGCGGCCCTCGGCGGTGTCGAAGGGGCCATCGCCCTCGCCGAGGGACGCGCGGACGAGGCGTTCCGGCTCCTCGATGCCGCGTTCGTCCGTGACTCGGCGAACGTCCAGCTGCGGATGCTGCGCGCCAGGACGCTCGAAGCGGTCGGCCGCGACGGCGACGCCGAGCAGGCGTGGAAGCGCAACGCGGAGCACTTCGAGTTCGGCCTCGAGGGCCAGCTCGACTGGCAGTTCTCCCTGTACGAGCGCGCGCGGCTGCTGGAGCGGCTCGGACGTCCCGAGGAAGCGGCGGCCGCCCTGCGCGCCCTCGTGGCGCGGTTCCCCTCCTCGGCCGAGCCCGACCCGCCGACGCTCGCTGACGCCCGCGCGCGGCTGCGGAGACTCGAGGCGGGGCCGGGCGCGCGCTGAGCGAGGCGCCTCGGCGCGCCGGCGCGATGCACGACGGGGCGCGTCCGCCGTGGACGCGCCCCGTCGTCGTCACCGAGTTGCTGCGCTCAGTTGGTCCGCTTGAGCTCCACACGCCGATTCTGCGCTCGGCCGGCCGGAGTCGCGTTGTCCGCGACCGGCACCGTGGGACCGTAGCCCTTCGCCGAGAGGCGCGCCGCGGCGACGCCCTTCGAGACGAGGTACGCACGCACCGCCTCCGCGCGCGCACCCGACAGCCGCGTGTTCGCGGCCGCCGACCCGGTGTTGTCGGTGTGGCCCTGCACCTCGACGTTCACATCCGGCGCGCCGTTCAGCATGTCCGCCATCTTGTCGAGGACCACCTTCGCGCCCTCGGTGAGGACCGCGCTGCCGGTGTTGAACGTGACCCCTTCGAGGACGATGTTGGCCTTGCCTTCCTCGAAGATCCGGGCGCAGCCGCGCGCGTCCACCGGGGTGCCGCGCGCCGTGTTCGGGCAGGCGTCCGCATTCTCGGCGACACCGTCACCGTCGGTGTCGAGCGTGCAACCGTTGGCATCCACGCGGGTTCCCGCCGGCGTGCTGGCGCAACGATCGGCGTTGTCGAGCACGCCGTCGCCGTCGGTGTCGACCGGCACCGGGCAGCCGTTCGCGTCCACGCGCGTACCGGCCGGCGTGTTCGCGCAGCGGTCCGCGTTGTCCATCACGCCGTCGCGGTCGGAGTCCACCGGCACCGCACAGCCGCTCGCGTCCACGCGCGTCCCGGCCGGCGTGTTGGCACAGGCGTCGTTCGGGTCGAGCACGCCGTCACGGTCCGAGTCCGCCGGCGGCGGGGGGGCCGGCGCGGGCGCCGGTGCCGCCTCGGCCGGCGCATCGCCGTCGCGGTACCGCCAGACCAGGCCGGCCTGCAAGCCGAGGTTCGTGTGCTTGGCCTCGTTCGCGGGACCGTAGTTGATCGGCGTGAGGTGATGCTCGGCCACGATGTCCATGCGGAGCGACATCCGTCCGCGGAGGGACCGCTGGATCCCGAGGATCGCGGACCAGCCGTCGTCAGCCCAGAGCTCCCCGGTGCCCGGGGGGTCGATGTAGTCGCGCGTCCAACCGGCGCCGATGATCCCCGTCCACTTGGACGTCAGGTGGCGGTGGTAGGCGAGCCGCGCCGACCACGGCACGAGCATCACATAGGAGTCCTTCCCCGACTCGGTCCGATTCGCCTCGAGTTCGAGGGCGAAATCGCGCTTGAGGAAGATGTTGAGCCGGGCGCCCGCGCCGAGGGCGACCTGGTCGCTCAGCTTGTCGTCGGGGATGGTGGTGCGGCCGTAGAGGCCGACATCGACCGCGCCTTCCTGCTGCGCGAGGATGGGGGAGGCGACGCCGAGCGAGAGCGCGACGCCGAGGGTGAGGAACGGACGCATCAGTGGACTCTCCCGAAAGTGAGCTGTGGGGTTCGGGGCGCAGGGGTGGCGGAAGGGCGCACCACCGCATCGGCAATATATGGCGCGGACCACGCGGGTGACGTGACATCGCTCACTGTCGCGCGACGAGACGGCGGTCGGCCAGACCACCTCCGGAGAGCACCTGAGGAGGAACGTGCCCACCCGCACCGGGCGGAAGCGCGACGGCGCCCCGAGCAGGGCTCGGGGCGCCGTCACTTCACATCGCCTCCGGGGCGACCGGGGGTCAGTCCTCGTCGGCCGGGCCGGCGAGCAGACCGGCATCGGCCTCGGCCGGCGGCGTCAGGAACGACGCCGGGAGGTCGCCGAACGCGCCGAACTCCGGCGCGGGCGCCGGCGGCGGCTCGATGTCCATGTCCACGTCCGAGTACCGGTACATGCCGGTGCCCGCCGGGATCAGGTGGCCGATGATGATGTTCTCCTTGAGGCCGAGGAGGTTGTCCTTGGCCCCACGGATCGCGGCATCGGTGAGCACGCGCGTCGTCTCCTGGAAGGAGGCGGCGGAGATGAACGACTGCGTGGTGAGCGACGCCTTGGTGATGCCGAGGAGCAGCGGCTCCGACCGCGCGGCCTTCTGCTTCTTCTTCTTGGCACGGTCGTTCGCGTCGCGGAAGACCGACTTGTCGACGTTCTCGCCCTCGAGGAACTCGGTCTCGCCGGGCTCCACCACGCGGACCTTCTGCAGCATCTGGCGCACGATCACGCCGATGTGCTTGTCATTGATCTTCACGCCCTGGAGGCGATAGACCTCCTGGACCTCGTTCAGCAGGTACTCCTGCACCGCGCGCGGGCCCTTGATCCGCAGGATGTCGTGCGGATTGACCGGCCCCTCGGACAGGCGGTCGCCGGCGCGCACGCGGTCACCCTCGTGCACGCGGAGGTGCTTGCCCGACGGGATCTCGTACAGCTGCGGCTGCTCGGACTCGTCGATCGAGCCCGCGCCGTCGACCGGCTGCACGAACACCTCGCGCTTGCCGCGCTTGATGTCGCCGAAGCGGACGACGCCGTCGATCTCGGAGATCGTGGCGGGGTCCTTCGGCTTGCGCGCCTCGAAGAGCTCGGCGACGCGCGGGAGGCCACCGGTGATGTCGCGCGTCTTGTACGCCTCGCGCGAGATCTTGGCGATGGTCTGGCCGGCGGCCACGTCGGCGCCGTCCTCGATGATGAGCTGCGCGCCCACCGGGATCACGAAGTCGCGGACCTTCTTCTCCTTGCCGCCCTTCGACTGCCAGATCTCGATGTGCGGATGCAGCTTCTTCTCGCGGTCCTCGATGACGACGCGCTGGCGGAGGCCGGTGAGCTCGTCGAGCTCCTCCGACACCGTCTCGTCCTCGGCGAGGTCGACGAACTTCACCGTGCCGGCGACGTCCGCGATGATCGGATTCGTGTACGGGTCCCAGGTGAAGATCACCTCCTCCTTCTTCACCTCCTGACCGTCCTGCACCATGAGGATGGCGCCGAGCGGCACGGCCAGGCGCGCGAGCACCGGGGCGTTGCGCTCGGTCGAGGCGCGGACGAAGAGCTCGCCCTCGTACGACGTGACGACCTCCTGCCCCTCGGGATTCGTGACGCGCACGAGGCGGTCGCCGAACTCGATGACGCCGGCCACCTTCGACTTGCGGGCCGTCTGCTCCGCGATGCGGGCCGCCGTGCCGCCGATGTGGAAGGTGCGGAGCGTCAGCTGCGTACCCGGCTCGCCGATCGACTGCGCGGCGATGATGCCGACCGCCTCGCCGAGGTCCACCATCTGCATCGTGGCCAGGTTGCGGCCGTAGCACATGCGGCAGAGGCCGCGCTTCGCCTCGCAGGTGAGCACGGAACGGATCTTCACCGTCTCGATGCCCGCCTCCTCGATCGCCGTTGCCGTCTCCTCGGTGATCATCTGGCCGGCCTCGACCAGGAGCATCGGGCGCCCCGCCTCGTCGAGCAGCTGGGGATCGACCACGTCCTCCGCGGCCACGATGCCGACGATGCGCTCGGCGAGCGGCTCGATGATGTCCTCGCCCTCCTTCAGCGCGCCGATCTCGAGGCCCATCACCGTCCCGCAATCCTCCTCGGTGATCGTCACGTCCTGCGCGACGTCGCAGAGGCGGCGGGTCAGGTAGCCGGCGTCCGCGGTCTTCAGCGCCGTGTCCGCGAGGCCCTTGCGGGCGCCGTGGGTCGACGAGAAGTACTCGAGCACCGAGAGGCCCTCGCGGAAGTTCGACTTGATCGGGTTCTCGATGATCTCGCCGATGCCGCCCGTGAGCTTCTTCTGCGGCTTCGCCATCAGGCCGCGCATGCCGGCCAGCTGGCGGATCTGGTCACGCGAGCCGCGGGAGCCCGAGTCGAACATCATGAACACGGTGTTGAAGCCGTTCTGCGACTCGCGCATCCGCTTCACCATCGCGTCCGCGATGTCGTTGTTCGCGTGCGTCCAGGTGTCGATGACCTTGTTGTAGCGCTCGCCGTTCGTGATGTTGCCCGTCTGGTAGGCCCGCTGGAAGCGGTTCACGCGCGCCGTGGCCTCCTCGAGCAGCGTCTCCTTCTCCGCCGGGATCTCGAGGTCCTCGATGCCGATCGACACGCCGCCGCGGGTGGCATTGCGGAAGCCGAACTCCTTGAGCCGGTCGAGGAACGCGACCGTGCCCGCGAGCCCCGCCTTGCGGTAGGACTCGAAGACGAGCTCGCCGAGCGCCTTCTTCTTCATCTCGCGGTTCTGGAACGGCAGCTCCGACGGCACCACGCCGTCGAAGAGCACGCGGCCGGCGGTCGTGGTGACCCACGCCTTCCCGCCCTCCGGCGTGCGGCCGAAGTAGCGGACCGCCGAGTGCACGGTGAGCTGCCCGAGCGCGAGCGCCATCTCGATCTCCGCCGCCGAGCCGAACGTGCGGAGCTTGGCCTGCGCCTTCTCGTCCTTCAGCAGCGCGTCGAACCCGGCCGGCGCCTTCGTCGCGAAGTAGCAGCCGAGCACGATGTCCTGCGACGGCTCCGCCACCGGGCGGCCGTCGGACGGCTTCAGGATGTTGTTCGACGACAGCATCAGCACGCGCGCCTCGAGCTGCGCCTCGTACGACAGCGGCACGTGCACGGCCATCTGGTCGCCGTCGAAGTCGGCGTTGAACGCCGCGCAGACGAGCGGATGGATGCGGATCGCCTTGCCCTCGACCAGCACCGGCTCGAACGCCTGGATGCCCAGCCGGTGGAGCGTCGGCGCGCGGTTGAGCAGCACCGGATGGTCGCGGATGATCTCCTCGAGGATCTCGAACACCTCGGACGACTCGCGCTCCACGATCTTCTTGGCGCGCTTCACCGTCTCCGCGATGCCCTTCTCCACGAGCTTGTGGATGATGAACGGCTTGAAGAGCTCCAGCGCCATCGCCTTCGGCAGGCCGCACTGGTGCAGCTTGAGCTCCGGGCCCACCACGATCACCGAGCGGCCCGAGTAGTCCACGCGCTTGCCGAGCAGGTTCTGGCGGAACCGGCCCTGCTTGCCCTTCAGCATGTCCGAGAGCGACTTCAGCGGGCGCTTGCCGCGGCCGCGGATCGCCTTGGAGCGGCGGCCGTTGTCGAACAGCGCGTCCACCGCCTCCTGCAGCATGCGCTTCTCGTTGCGCAGGATGACCTCCGGCGCGCGGTGCGAGATGAGCTTCTGCAGGCGGTTGTTGCGGTTGATGACGCGCCGGTAGAGGTCGTTCAGGTCGGACGTGGCGAACCGGCCGCCGTCGAGCGGCACCAGCGGACGCAGGTCGGGCGGGATCACCGGGATCACGTCCAGGATCATCCACTCCGGCTTGTTGCGCTGGCCGCTGTGGTCGCCCGAGTTGCGGAAGGCATCCACGATCTTGAGCCGCTTCAGCATCGCCTTCTTCTTGTGCTGCGACGTCTCGGTCACGACCGCCGTCCGGAGCTCCTCGGCGACCTTGTCGACGTCGAGCCGCCGGAGCAGCTCGCGCACCGCCGGCGCGCCGATCTCGGCGAAGAAGGCGGTGTCACCCTCCTCCTTCGCCTTCATGCGGAGCTGCAGGAACTGATCCTCGTCGAGCAGGTCGTTCATCTTGACCTCCTGCTCGCCCGGATCGATGACCACGTAGTTCGAGTAGTAGACCACCTTCTCGAGGTCACGGAGCGTGAGGTCGAGGAGGTTGCCCATCGGGCTCGGCAGGGTCTTGAAGAACCAGATGTGGGCCACCGGCACCGCGAGCTCGATGTGCCCCATGCGGTCGCGCCGGACCTTGGAGAGGGTCACCTCGACGCCGCAGCGGTCGCAGATCACGCCACGGTAGCGGATCCGCTTGTACTTGCCGCAGTGGCACTCCCAATCCTTCACCGGGCCGAAGATGCGCTCGCAGAAGAGGCCATCCTTCTCCGGCTTGAACGACCGGTAGTTGATGGTCTCCGGCTTGGTCACCTCGCCCCACGACCACCACGACCGCAGGCCGGCCATCTCCAGCCGCTCGCGCTCCTTCGGGTCGCGCGGGCCCCGGATCTCCTCGGGGCTCGCGATGCGGACCTGGATGTAGTCGAACGCCGACGCGCTCTTCTCGCGCGCGGAACGGAAATCGATCATCGGTTAATCCTCGCTGCCAGAGAAGGTCGGACCGGCGGTCGGCACCCCGTCCGCGTGCGCGTCCATCGTCACGTGGATGCCGAGGGCCTGCAGCTCCTTCACGAGCACGTTGAAGGACTCGGGGGTGCCGGGCTCCGGCAGGTTCTGCCCCTTCACGATCGCCTCGTACACGCGCGACCGGCCGTTCACGTCGTCCGACTTGACGGTCAGGATCTCCTGGAGCGTGTGCGCCGCGCCGTACGCCTCGAGCGCCCACACCTCCATCTCGCCGAAGCGCTGGCCACCGAACTGCGCCTTGCCCGCCAGCGGCTGCTGCGTGACGAGCGAGTACGGGCCGATGCTCCGGGCGTGGATCTTGTCGTCGACCAGATGGCTCAGCTTCAGCATGTACACCTGGCCCACGGTGACCGGGTTGGAGAACCCTTCGCCGGTGCGGCCGTCGCGCAGGCGGATCTTCCCGCCCGGCAGCAGCCCGCCGGCCTTGATGAGCTCCACCGCCGCCGCGTCGACGTCGGCCTCGCTCTTCTTCCCGAGCATGCCCGCGAGCGCCGGCAGCCCGAGCGCCTCGAGCAGCCCCGCCGGTTCCAGCTCGGCGCGCTTCTCGAGCTCCTTCAGCGCCTTCTTGTACTCGGCCTTCTGCGCCGCCGTCGTCGTCTCGGCGTCGAGTTCCGCCTTGTGGAACGCGATCGCGTGGGTCGTCGCCTCCGCCTCGCGCGCCGCCAGCTCCTTCGCCGCCGCCACGAGGTAGTCGCGCACCCGCCCGAACACGTCCTTCGCCGCCTCGCCCATGCCACGCGCGCCCAGGTCGTTCAGCGAGGCGTCGTGCAGCAGCTCCACCTTCTCCGCGTCCTCGACCGCCGGGCGCAGGTCCGTCAGCACCGCGCGGATCTCCTCGGCGGACGGCGTCGGCGTCGGCGCCGACAGGCGCAGCGACCGCTGCACCCAATCCAGGTTCGCGAGGCGCAGGCAGAGCCCGATCTCGCGCTCATTGGCGCCCTGGAAGACCGGCGTCTTCGCGTAGAACCCGAGGATCTTCGCCGCCCACCCGAGGTGGGTCTCGAGGATCTGGCCCACGTTCATGCGCGACGGCACGCCGAGCGGGTTGAGCACGATGTCCACCGGACGCCCGTCCGGCAGGAACGGCATGTCCTCCTCGGGGACGATGCGCGCCACGATGCCCTTGTTGCCGTGGCGGCCGGCCATCTTGTCGCCCACCGAGATCTTGCGCTTCTCGGCGAGATAGACCTTCACCAGCTGGATGACGCCCGGGGGCAGCTCATCCGGCTGGAGGATGCGGTCGATCCGCTCCTCGGCCTTCTCCTCGATCTTCGCCTTCACCGCGTCGGCCGCGTCGATGATCTCGCGGACCTGCGCGTTCACCTTCTTGTCCTCGACCCGGAACGTCTTGAGATCGAGCGTGATGAGCCGCAGGTCGGCCAGCAGCGCCTCGGTGAGCACCGTGCCCGCCGCGATCGCCTCCTCCACCGTCCCGTTCTGCAGCGCGAGGGCGACCTTCTGGCCGACCAGCAGCGCCTTGATCTCGTCGTCGCGGACATCGTTGACGCGCACCTTCTCCTCGCCCTCGAGGCGGCGCACCTCGCCGATCCGCTCGCCGCGATCCTTCTCGACGACCTGATCCTCGACGCGCGAGAAGATCTTCACGTCGATGACCACGCCCTCGACGCCCGGCGGCACCTTGAGCGACGAGTCCTTCACGTCCTTCGCCTTCTCGCCGAAGATGGCGGTCAGCAGCTTCTCCTCAGGGGAGAGCTCCGTCTCGCCCTTCGGCGTGATCTTGCCGACGAGGATGTCGCCCGGGCGCACATGGGCGCCGATGCGCACGATGCCGCGCTCGTCGAGGTCCACGAGGGACTCCTCCGAGACGTTCGGGATCTCGCGCGTGATCTCCTCCTGCCCGCGCTTCGTGTCGCGCACGTGCAGCTCGTGCTCCTGGATGTGGATCGACGAGTAGACGTCATCCTTCACCAGGCGCTCCGACAGGACGATGGCATCCTCGAAGTTGTGGCCGTACCACGGCATGAACGCGACGGTCACGTTCGAGCCGAGCGCGAGCTGGCCGAACTGCGTGCCGGCGCCGTCCGCCAGGACATCGCCCGCCTTGACCTTCTGGCCCTGGGCGACGAGCGGGCGCTGGTTGAGCGCCGTGTCCTGGTTGGTGCGGCGGTACTTCTTGAGCCGGTAGCGGTCCTGCTGCGTGAGCCGGGCGAGCGGCGCATCGGCGGCGCGGTCCTTCTTGGAGCCGCCGCCTGCATCCACGACGATCTCGTCCGCCGTCACGCGGGTCACGATGCCGGCCCGCTTGGCGATCACCACCGCACCGGAGTCCACCGCCACCTTCTCCTCGAGCCCGGTGCCGACGAACGGCGTCTGCGGGTTGAGGAGCGGCACCGCCTGGCGCTGCATGTTCGAGCCCATCAGCGCGCGGTTCGCGTCGTCGTGCTCGAGGAAGGGGATCAGCGCCGCGGCGATCGACACCAGCTGCTCGGGCGCCACGTCCATGTAGTCGACGCGGCTCGGCGGCAGGAGCGGCACGTCCGCCTGCTGGCGGCAGAGCACCATCTCGTCGATGAACGAACCGTCCGGGTTGAGGCGCGCGTTCGCCTGCGCGATGACCGCCTCCTCCTCGCGGTTCGCGTCGAGCCAGGCGATCTCGTTCGTCACCTTGCCGTTCTTCACCACGCGGTACGGCGTCTCGACGAAGCCGAGGTCGTTGACCCGCGCGAAGCACGCGAGCGACGTGATGAGACCGATGTTCGGGCCTTCCGGCGTCTCGATCGGGCACATCCGGCCATACTGCGAGTAGTGCACGTCGCGGACCTCGAAGCCCGCGCGCTCGCGCGTCAGACCGCCGGGGCCGAGCGCCGAGAGGCGCCGCTTGTGGGTGAGCTCCGCGAGCGGGTTCGTCTGGTCCATGAACTGCGACAGCTGCGACGAGCCGAAGAACGCCTGGATCACCGCCGAGACGGTGCGCGCGTTCACGAGGTCGTCGAGCGAGATCTTCTCGCTGTCCTGATTGATGCTCATCCGCTCCTTGACCAGGCGCGCCATGCGCGAGAGGCCGACGGAGAACTGGTTGGCGATGAGCTCGCCGACCGAGCGGATGCGGCGATTGCCGAGGTGGTCGATGTCGTCGACGTGGCCGCGGCCCTGGTGCAGCTCGACCAGGTAGCGGATGATCGCGACGAAATCCTCGGTCGTCAGCACCGTGTGGCCGGCCGGCGTGGCGAGGCCGAGGCGCTGGTTGATCTTGTAGCGGCCGACGCGGCCGAGATCGTACCGCTTGGGCGAGAAGAAGAGTCGCTCGAGCGCCTGCTTCGCGGTCTCCTTGTTGGGGGCGTCGCCCGGCCGGAGCAGCGAGTAGATCTGCTTGAGCGCCTCGTCCTCCGACTTGGTCGGGTCCTTGACGAGCGTGTTCTTGACCAGCATCGACTCGGCACGACCCGACGCCACGAAGCACGAGACCCGGTGGATCTCCGCCTTCCGGAGCCGCTTGACCAGCGAGACGTTGAGCGCCTGGCCGGCCTCGGCGAGGATCTCGCCGTCCTCCGGATTGACGACGTCCATCGCGAGCGTGCGCGCCTGCGGGCGCTCGTCGCGCTCGAAGGCGTCGAGCTCGTCACGCAGGTCGACGCTCTGGTACGACGCGAAGACCTTGATCGTGTCGATCTTCTGGCGGCGGAGGCGGTTGTACACCTCCTCGGTCAGCTCGTCGCCCTCCTTCACCAGAAGGTTCGCCTCGGCGCGTTCGCGCTCGGCGCGGGCCTTCTTGGTCTTCGCCTTCGGGGCGTCCTCAGCGGTCGCCTCGCCCGGCAGCTCGACCGCCTCGGCGATGATCGCGCCGATGACCTCGCGGTCGCGGCCTTCCTTGCGCTTGGTGAGGTCGAGCTCGCGGACGCCGAAGAAGAGACGGTAGATGTCGGCGTTCTGCCCGTAGCCGAAGGCGCGGAGCAGTGCCGTGGCCGGGAACTTCTTCTTCTTGTCGATGTGGACGTACACGACATCGTGGATGTCGACGGTGAACTCGACCCACGAGCCGCGGAAGGGGATGATGCGCGCGGAGATCAGGCGCTGCCCGTTCGGGTGCGTCGACTCCTCGAACACCACACCCGGGGAGCGATGCAGCTGGCTGACGATCACGCGCTCGGCACCGTTGATCACGAAGGTGCCGAGGTTCGTGAGCAGCGGCAACTCGCCGAGGTAGACCTCCTTCTCGATCTGGTTCTTGACGCGCTTCTTCTTCTCGTCGGCCGGGTTCTCCTCGAACACGGTGAGGACGAGGGTCGCCTTGAGGGGCGCCGAGAACGTCATGTCGCGCTCGATGCACTCCTCGACCGAGTACTTCGGCTCGCCGAGGGTGTAGCGCTTGAAGTCCAGCGAGAAGTTCTCGTGGACGTCGGTGATCGGGAACAGGTCCTTGAAGACGCGCTCGAGGCCGACGTCCTCGCGGTCATGCGCGGCGGCGTCGAGCTGGAGCAGCGACTCGAAGGCGCGGGTCTGGATGTCGAGCAGGTGCGGCATCTGCATGCCGTGCTCGAGCTTTCCGAAGGAGATCTGCGTGATCATGGCCTTCCGGGGTGCACCGGTGAACAGGCGAAGAACGCCTCACCGTCCGGGCGGCAGGGGCCGCCGGACGGGAGGCGAGAGGAGCTTCAGTGTTGCGGGAGGAGCGGGAGCCGCATCGAGGGACCAAGTGAGGGTGGCTGGCGACGGGGGGCGCGCGGGACCGCGCGCCCACCCGACCGCAGCGCCCTTACTTGATCTCGACGACGGCGCCTTCGGCCTCGAGCTTGGCCTTGATCTGGGCCGACTCGTCCTTCGAGACGCCCGCCTTCAGCGTCTGCGGCGCGCCGTCGACCATGTCCTTCGCCTCCTTGAGGCCGAGGCCGGTGAGCTCGCGGACGACCTTGATGACCTGGATCTTCTTGGCGCCGGCCTCCTTGAGGATGACGTCGAACTCCGTCTTCTCCTCAGCGGCCGCGGCGCCGCCACCCGCGCCGCCGGCGGCCGGGGCGCCCGCGGCGACGGCCGCGATGGTCACGTTGAACTTCGCCTTGAAGGCCTCGATGAGCTCCGTGAGCTCGATGACCGACATGTTGCCGATCGCCTCGAGGATCTCGTCCTTCGAAAGGGTCGCGTTAGCCATTGTAGTTCTTCTCCGAGTGGGTCCCCCAGGGCATCCTGGGGCGTGTGATCAGGCGGACGCCTGGGGGTGTCAGTTCGCGGAACCTTCGAGCTGCGTCTTCCGGCCATCGAGCGCCAGGGCGAACATCATCAGCACGCTGTTGAACGTGCCGACGAGGATCGACAGCGCCTCTTCGCGCGTCGGGAGCGACGCGAGCTTCTTCACGGTGGCCTCGTCGATGACGGCGCCCTCGTAGAGGCCGCCCTTCACCGCCGGCTTCGCGTCATTCTCCTTCGCGAAGTCCGTGAGGACCTTCGCGGCGGTGATCGCGTCCTTCGCGACCACGACGCCCGTCGGGCCCTTGAGCTTCTGGCCGGTCAGGCCGGCCGCGTTCACCGCCCGCAGCGCGAGGGTGTTCTTGATGACCACGTACTCGACGCCGGCCTTGCGGAACCGGCGGCGGAGGTCGGTCACCTTCTTCACGTTGAGTCCGGTGAAGTCGGTATAGATGACCCCGGCGGCGCCATCGAGCTTCGCCTTCAGCTCGGCGACGAGCTGGTCCTTGTCGGAACGCTTCATCGTCGGTTACCGGTAGGGGTTGGTGTCGATGCGGACGCCCGGGCCCATCGTGCTGGACACCGCGACCGTCTTGACGTACACGCCCTTCGCCGCGGCCGGCTTGGAGCGGATGATCTGGTCCATGAACGCCGAGAAGTTCGTCTCGAGCGCGTCGGCCGAGAACGAGACCTTGCCGATCGGCGCCTGGACGTTGCCGGCCTTGTCCACGCGGAACTCGATCTTGCCGGCCTTGGTCTCCTTGACCGCGCGCGCGACATCGAAGGTCACCGTGCCGGCCTTCGGATTCGGCATCAGGCCGCGGGGGCCGAGCACACGCCCCAGCTGGCCGACCTGGCCCATCTGGTCCGGGGTGGCGATCATCACGTCGAACTCGGTCCAGCCGTCCTTGATCTTCTGCACGAACTCGGTGCCGACGAAGTCGGCACCCGCCGCCTCGGCCTCCTTCGCCTTGTCGCCGACGGCGATGACGAGGACGCGGACCGGCTTGCCGGTGCCGGCGGGGAGGACGACGGTGCCGCGGACGACCTGGTCCGCGTGCCGGGGGTCGACACCGAGGCGGACCGCGATCTCGACCGTCTCGTCGAACTTGGCGAACGCCGCGTTCTTGACGAGCTCGAGGGCGGCCTTCGGCGCGTATTGCATGTCCGCGGCGACCTTGCCGGCTGCGGCGCGGAACTTCTTGCCGTGGGTCTTCATCCCTTCACCTCCACGCCCATCGAGCGGGCCGCGCCGGCGATCATCGCCATGGCGGACTCGAGCGAGTCGCAGTTGAGGTCGGGCATCTTGAGTTCGGCGATCTTCCGGACCTGCGCCTTCGAGATCGAGCCGACCTTGTTGCGGTTCGGCTGACCCGAGCCCTTCTCGATACCAGCTTCCTTCTTCACGAGGAACGCCGCGGGCGGCGTCTTCAGGATGAAGGAGAAGGACTTGTCGGCATAGATCGTGATCTCGACCGGGAGCACCGCATCCTGACCCTGCGTCCGAGCGTTGAACTCTTTGCAGAACGCCATGATGTTGATGCCCTGCGGACCGAGCGCGGTGCCGACGGGCGGGGCCGGATTCGCCTTGCCTGCAGGGATCTGCAGCTTGACGAAACCGGTGACCTTCTTGGCCATCTGTTCCTCTGGAACGTTGAGCGGGCCCGGGCGCTCCCCAACGGGGCGCTGGCGGACACTCGCTGACTCCCACGGTGTGTTGTTACGACGTCGTGGTATCCGTCGGGGCGCTCCTCGGTGGGGACTGTGACCTCACCCACCTGCCTCGCGCAAAGGCCTCTGCCGACCGCTCGATGCCGCCGGAGGACGCGCGGGTCACGGCCGTCCGGCCGCTGCCCCGTGCCCCCCGGTGCCTCGTCCCGCTAGTGCGCCTTGAGCTGGAGGTAGTCCAGCTCGACCGACGTCGGCCGGCCGAACAGGCTCACGCTCACGCGCACCTTCCCCTTGTCCGCCATCACGTCCTCGACCGTACCATTGAAGTCGGTGAACGGCCCATCCGTGATCGCGACGGCCTGACCGACGAGGAACGGGATCTCCTCCTTCGGCGCGGCCACCTCCTCCTCGACCGCGATGCCGAGGAGGCGCTTCACCTCATCATCCCGCAGCGGCTGCGGGTCACGGTCCTTCCCGACGAACTTGATGACGCCCTGGATCGCGTTGATCGTGTGGAGCGTCTCCTCCGAGACGGCCATCTCCACGAGCACGTAGCCCGGGAAGACCTTCCGCTCGACGGTCACCTTCTTGCCGTTCTTGATCTCGACCACCTGCTCGGTCGGGACCAGCGCCTGCCGGATGGCCCGCGCCTCGGCCGGCTGCGGATCCGCGTCGATCTTGCGCTGGATCAGCGTCCGGACCTTGTTCTCGTGCCCAGACGTGGTCTGGATGGCGTACCAGCGGTGCGTCACGCGCGTCACCCGAGCAGCGAGGCCGGGAGCCGCACCAGGACACCCTGGAGGATGAGGTCGAGCACCCAGATGAGCGCGCCGATCGCCAGCGAGAGGAGGATCACGCCGATCGACAGCTGCCGCACCTGGGGACGGTCCGGCCAGGTCACCTTCTTCATCTCCGCGACCACGTCGTGATAGAACGCCACGGCGCGCTGCGGAAGGCTCCTGGACTCGACGGCCACGACCTCGGTCGTCGCCATGTTACTTCGTCTCCTTGTGGACGACGTGCTTGTTGCACCGCGGGCAGTACTTCTTCCACTCGACGCGCTCGGGGTGCAGGCGCTTGTTCTTCGTGGTGAAGTAGTTGCGGTTCTTGCAGTCGCTGCACGCGAGGATGATCTTGTCGCGCGGCATGGCAGTCTCTCAGGCAACAGGTTCGCAGGCGGCCCACCGGGGACGCGCCGGGCCCCCCTGATGCCCACGAGGGGGGCGCAGGGGGGCGAGCCTTTAAACGTAGAGGGCCCGGCGACCAGTTGCAAGTCCCGCCCCCATCATCATTTCCGCAGCCGGCGCACTCATTCTCGCTCGCGAGACCCGGTGGCCTGGAACGTCGGGGAAATCCCGACTCCGCCGCTGGAATGCACAAGCGGGACACCCGGTCCACCGGATGCCCCGCTCGACCTGCCAAGCACGCGACCGGGATTGAACCGGTGACCTCGCCCTTACCAAGGGCGTGCTCTACCAACTGAGCTACGCGTGCGACCCTTCCCGGACACGTGTTGCCGTCCGGATCCATCGCAGAGCGGGAGACGGGGCTCGAACCCGCGACATCAAGCTTGGAAGGCTTGCGCTCTACCAGCTGAGCTACTCCCGCAGACCCCACAGCCTGCCGCGGTCCGACTCCTGCGCAATGGTGGGGGAAGGATTCGAACCTTCGAAGGCATAAGCCGGCAGATTTACAGTCTGCTCCCGTTGGCCACTTGGGTACCCCACCCGCTTCCCGCGCCCGAGCCGCCGACGATGCCTCCGAAGAGCCGACGGCGAGGATCGAACTCGCGACCGCCCGATTACAAATCGGGTGCTCTACCAGCTGAGCTACGTCGGCGAAACCGATGTCCTGCGCGAGCTTCGGAAGATAGTCGGGGTCCCAGAGGGGGTCAATCCGGCGACGATCAGCGCACCTGCTTCCAGCGCGTCCCGCCCGGCGTGTCCTCGATCACGATCCCCTTCTCGTCGAGCGCCCGGCGGATCTCGTCGGCAGTCCCGAAGTCCCGCCGGGCACGCGCCTCGGCACGCGCCGACAACTGCGCCTCCACCCAGACCGCGAGCCCGCCGTCCACCCGGTCGCGCTCGGGCACGAGGTCGAGGATCGCGTCCACCATCCGGAACACCTCCCGCGCGCGGCTCAGCGGGCCCGGCTCCGTACCGCCCGCATCGAGTTCCTTGTTGGCGGCCCGGATGAACTCGAAGAGGGCGGCCATCGCGTTCGGCGCGTTCAGGTCGTCGAAGAGCGCGGCGCGGACTTCATTCTCGAGGCGGTCGGCGGCGTCCTCGAGCGCGCGCGTGCCGCCCTTGGCCGAGGCGAGCCGATCGGCGAAGTCGCCGACGCGACGCACCGCCTCCATCGATCCCTCGAGCGCCTCGCCCGCGAGGTTGAGCTGCTTGCGGTAGTGGGTGCTGAACACGAAGTGCCGCACGGCCGCCCCGCTGACGCCGTTCGCCCGGAGGTCGGCGACGTTCTGCACGTTGCCGACCCGCTTCGCCATCTTCGCGCCGTCGGTGAGGAGGAACTCCCCGTGGCACCAGCATCGCGCGAACGGCTTCCCCGACGCGGCCTCGCTCTGCGCGATCTCGTCCTCGTGGTGCGGGAACACGAGGTCGATCCCGCCCGCGTGCAGGTCGAGCGTCTCGCCGAGGAGCGCCATCGCCATCGCCGAGCACTCGAGGTGCCACCCGGGCCGCCCGCGGCCCCAGGGCGAATCCCACGCGGCACCGCAGGCCTCGTCCTCGGGCTTGGCCGCCTTCCAGAGGGCGAAGTCCTGCGCGTTCTCCTTCGAATAGTCGTCCTGCGCGACGCGCGCGCCGCTCTGGATCTCGCGCGTATCGAGCCGCGAGAGCCGGCCGTACGTCGGGAACTTCGCGATCGCGAAGTAGACGGATCCGTCCTCCGCGAGGTAGGCGACCCCGTTGGCGATGAGGCGCTCCACGAGCGCGATCATCTCGGGGATGTACGCGGTCGCCCGCGGATAGTGCTCCGCGTCCTCGATCCGCAGGTACTTCCGGTCGGCGTGGAAGATGGTGACGATCGGGTCGGTCACCTGCTGGATCGTCTTCCCCTGCTCGGCCGCGCGGCGGATGATCTTGTCGTCGACGTCGGTGAGGTTCATCACCTGGACGACCTGCCACCCGCGCAGGCGCAGGACGCGCCGCATCAGATCCTCGAAGAGGAAGGTGCGGAAATTCCCGAGGTGCGCCGGGTTGTAGACCGTCGGGCCGCAGGTGTAGAGCTTGACGGTCTCACCGTCGATCGGAGCGAAGGGCTCGACGGCGCGCGAGAGCGTGTTGTAGAGGCGGAACTCGGGCATGCCGAAAGCTACGGGTCCGGCGAAGGGCCCGGCAACGGCGCGGCCTCCTCGGCGACCCGCGAGGCCCGCACCTCGACCCCGGCCTCTCGGCAGAGCGCGAGGATGGCCTCGGGGCTCTGCCCCGCGAGCGGGACGCGGAGCCGACGCCCGCGCCGCGCAAGACTCGGCAGCCGCCGGACGAGCCGGCGCATCGCTTCCTCGGGGCGTGGCACCGCGAGTTCCAGCACGGACCGACGCGCCGCCGCCGGTATCCGTTCCGTCAGTCGGCCCCGGACGAGCGTGAAGTGCCGGTCCACGCCCGCCAGCACCTCGAGCGGCCGCACGTCGCGGACCGCGACCAGCACGGCCACGCCGCGCGCCGCCACGTCGCGCAGGAGGTCCATCGCCTGCGCGCGCTCCTCCGGACCGCAGAAGGCGAACGGCTCCTCGCAACAGAGCAGGCGGGGGGCGGCGAGGAGCGCCTGCGCGACGACGACGCGGAATCGGTCGAGGGCGGCCAGCTGACCGAGCCGCACGCGCGACAGGCCGCGCAGACCGACCCGTGCCATCAGCGGCACGAAGCGCGCGGGGGCCGGCAATGCGGCATCGGCGAGGGCGAGCTGGTCGGCGTGGAACGCGAGCGCCTGCCGCACGGTCAGGAAGCTGTACTCCCACGGACGCGCGCCGATGAGTTGCGGTCGCGCCTCGGCGGGATCGTGCCGGCCGAGCCAACGGACCGTGCCGGCGGTCGGAGCGGCCTGCCCGGTGGCAACGAGGAGGAGGGTGCTCTTGCCGGCCCCGGCGCCACCGGACACGAGGGCGACCTCGCCGACGCGGAGCGCGAAGGAGACCCGGTCGAGGGCGCAGCTCTCGGCGGCGCCGCCAAGGATGCCGGCGCGCCATCGCCGAGTCACGTCATGGAGTTCCAGGGCGGGAAGCATGGCGCGACGATCGCGTCGATCCGCGTCGGCTCCGTCATCGCGATGCTGCGCCGAGGTGCGGAACGTTCACGCACCCGACGCTCCCCGACGGTGGCGCCTCAGGCGCGGTCCGGGCGGTCGTCGCGCGTGGTCGGCGGCGCCGCCGGCACGACCGGCGGCGTGTCGTCGGCGGACGGCGTCATCCGCCGTGTCCCGCCGCCGGGCGTCGTGCGCCATGTCCCGGTGTCGACGCCATCGCTCTCGAGCGAACGCCGCTCCCTGCGGGTGAGGACCTTCTTCACGACCGGGAGCGCGTACTCCTCGTCCTGATAGATGCGCCCGATCAGCACGCGCCGGACCAGCACCATGACCACGGCGAGCAGCGGGACCGCGACCACGAGGCCGAAGGGCCCGAGCAGCTTGCCGCTGATCAACACGCTCATGATGGTCAGCACCGGCGGCAGGTCCACCTTCTTGTGCATCAGGAGCGGCACGACGAGCTGGTTCTCCGCGACGTGGATGATGGTGCCGAGGAGTACGACGAGCAGCGCCTGGGTGCCGCCGCCGTCGCCGGGGAGCACGAAGAGCGCCGGCAGCAGCGTCGAGACGAAGGTGCCGAAGAAGGGCACGACCGCGACGAGGCCGGTGAAGATGCCGAATGCGAGCCAGTACGGGACATCGAGGAGCCAGAGGCCGAACGCGGTCAGTGCCGCGAGGGTGACCATCGCGAGGAGCTGGGCGATGGTCCAGGCGCGGAGCGTCTCCGAGACGGCCGCGATGACCTCCTCGGCGACCTCGCGATGCCGCGGCGGCGTGACGGAGATCGCGAGGTCCCGGTAGAGGTCGGGGCGCAGGGCGAAGTAGATCGCCATGACCAGCACCGCGACCAGGTCGATCGCGAGATGCAGCGTGCCGAACAGGCGCGGCACGAGCGCGCCGAGGAGCTGCTCGGCCTCCTGCAGCGCGACGCCGAGGATGCGGTGCTCGCCGGCCGCGACCCGGTCCGCCATCCCCGGCACGCGGAGGAGGAGCCGCTCGAGTCCGGCCTCCCATTTGGTCACCAGGTCGGGAAGGACGGCGACGAGACCGCGGGTCTGCTCGATGACCGGGGGCACGAGCAGGAAGCCGATGCCCACGACCGCCGCGACCGAGCATGTGAGCGCGACGGCGAACGCGGCCCCGCGCGGCAATCGCGTCCGCGCGACGAGCAGATCCGTCACCGCCGACAGGTAGACGGCGAGGAGGACGCCGAGGAAGAGCAGGAGCAGCAGGTCGGCGACGGCGCCGGCCAGCCAGAGCAGCAGGACCGTGACGAGGATGGCGGTGAATCCGGGGAGGATCCAGACCCGCCGCACCGAGGTGTCGTTCACCGCGTCACGCTCCCGCCCGCGCGCGCGCCGTTCAGGGCTTCTTGTCCTCGACGTGCGCGTCCACCGTCTCCTCACCGGCGCCGAGGCGCTTCGGCGGTGCCGCAGCGCCGGACGGGAGGAGCCCCATCTTCTGCTTGAGCGCGAGCAGCTGCTGGTCGGCGCTGGCGGCGCCCGCCACCTTCTCGAGTCGCTTGAAGTCCGACGCGAGCCGGTCGCCCGAGAACTCCTCATCGATCTCGGTGCTCGCCTTGATCATGCGCTCGTTGCTCGAGATCTTCTCCTCCATCCGGGCGAAGGCCTCGAACGCCGACTTCTCGGACATCGACGACATCGTCTCGGAGATCTTCTGCTGTGCCTGCGCGCGGCGCTGGCGGGCGAGGAGGAGGTTCTTCTTGCGCTTCGCCTCCTCGATCTTGTCGTTGAGGTCGCGGAGCGAGTTCTTGAGCTTCTCCGTCTCCAGCTGGTGCGCCTGCCAGGTGGTGAACAGCGCATTGGCGTGCTCGGCGTGCTCGGCCTGCCGGACGAGCGCCTGCTTCGCGAGGTCGTCGCGCCCCTCCTTCACGGCGAGCATGGCCTTCGCCTCCCAGTCGGCGGCGGCCTTCTCCTCGGCCTCCGCCTGGTCCTTGAGGCGTTTCTCGTCGGCGATCGCCGCGGCCACCTGCTGCTTGGCGCGCGCGAGCTGGTTGCGCATGTCGACCACGATCTGGTCCAGCATCTTCTCCGGATCCTCGGCGCGCGAGATCAGGTCGTTGATGTTGGACTTCAGCAGGGTGGCCAGGCGGTCGAAGATGCCCATCGTCAGCGGGCCTCGCGGTAGTGAGCCAGCTCGCGCAGGTGGGAGGCGAGCGACAGGGTGATGCTCTCGTAGGCCGCCAGGAACTCCTCGTAGTCGAGGTGGGCGAGCTCGAGCGCTTCGGTGAGCACGACCTCGCCCTGCTGGATCCCGTAGGAGCCATGCAGGAGGTCGGTGGCATTCAGTTCGAGGAGCCGGCGGCAGAGCCGATCGGCGGCGCCGTTCGCCGGCAGTGCCATCACCTTCACACGGAGCACGACCACCGGCGGCGAGTGGTGCACGACGACGGTCATGTCGAAGTCGCCCCCGGGCTGCACGGCCCAGAGTCCCGGCTCGATCTCCGTGTAGGTGGAGCCCTCGGCGGCGAGTCGGCCGAGGAAGCCTTCGATCTGTTCGCGCGAGACCATATCGGGCCTGGGTGAAGGGACACCCTCCTACCGGGGGGGTGTGTCGGAAAGTTTCACCCGGGCAAGGGCTTACGCCAGTCGGGCGCGCGGGCGGCGCGGGTCCTACCGCGTCCAGACCACGACGACCCCGCACCCATCGAAATCATTGAACGGCGGGGGCGCCATGTTGGCGTCGTAGACCTCGATGCGCTTGGCCCGCTGCATCAGGCCCTGTTCCTCGATGACATCGATGTCGCGGTTGTCGTATCCGTCGATGAACCACCGCGGGCGGCAGAACCCCGATCCGCGACGGAGCATGAGCATCGGCCCCTGTCGCGTCTGCTGGACCGCGGCCCGCGGCACGAACGATGCCACGGCCGTGCTGGTGATGACGGGGAGCCTCGCGAGCGCGGTGTCGCTCACGAACCAGCCGCGGCCGAGCGACTTGCGGTGCTCGAACTGGAGCTGGCCAGCGGTCATGGGCTCTCCGGTGACGGTGACCGCCGCGAGTTCCTGCACGCGCTCGAGGCGGAGGGTATCGAGGTCGACCTCGGGCTCGAGGAGGTCGCGCTCGACGAACCGTGGCACGAGGCCGATCGCGCGCGCGATGAACTGCGTGGTGCGGCGCGGCACGCCCTCAAGGACGAACCGCCCGTCGGCGGCCGTGCGCGCCGTGCGGCCGGTGTCGCCAGCGATGCCGACGGTCGCGCCGGCGACCGGCGCGCCGTCCGCCCCGACGAGCCGGCCCGTGACCCGCGCCGTGACGTCCCACGGACCGGCCACGAGGTCACGCCGGAGCACGGGGGCGCCATGGAGTCCGAGGACCACCTGCCCCGACGCGACGGTCTCACTGCCGGCGACCAGCGCGACCTCGGCGTCCGTCGGGATGCCGCAGAGCACGTACAGCCCGGTCGCGTCGACGGTGTCGAGTGCGGCGCGCTGGCGCCCCTCGAGCACGCCGCGCGCGATGAGGGTCTCGTGCCAGCGCGCCCCGACCGCCACGCCGGCCTGCGGCGCGCCATCCGGACCGCGCACCTCGCCGACGAGGATGCCCTCGTTCTCGCCGAGCGCGGTCCCGCACGCCCTCCGCTGGAAGGACGCGATGGAGGGGGTCGCGAGCCGCACGTCCACCACGGCCGCGTTGGCGACGTTCACGCGCGCGCGAAGCGGCGGCAGGCCGAGCGAGTCGAGCGACGGGCTGCCCCACGCGACCTCGGCGGCCCCGGCCGGAACGTCGAGGAACTCGAAGCGTCCGCGGCCGTCGGTGGTCGCGCGCCGTCCGGCCCCCAGCAGCACGACCTCGACCCCGGGTATGCCGGCGCGGGTGCGCAGCGAATCGAACAGCACGCCGCGGATGGTCCCCTGCGCGCGCAGCGGCGCCGCGGCGAGGAGCGCCAGTACGACGGGCGCCACCCGGCGCAGGGTGGCACCGAGCCGACCGGAACTGGACCGGGAGAGCGATCGCATGGCAGGGACCTCGCGGAGAACGTGCGCGGCGCGCACGGCGCGGCGCCGCGCCGTCGGCGGTGTGCGGTCGGCGGTGTGCCGCGTCATGCGTCGTACCCGGGGGCCGCGACGGCGTTCGCCGCGGCCGGCCCGGACTCAGGTCCGCTTGATCTGGACGAGTCGTTCCTTCGCGAGCCGACGACCGGTGGGGGTCGCCGCGAGGCCACCGCCGGCCGTCTCGCGGTAGCGGACGTCCATCTCGCGGCCGATGTCGCCCATCGTGTCGATGACCTCGTCGGCGGGGATGGCGAACGTGATGCCGGCCATCGCCATCTCGACGGCGGCCAGCGCGATCGCCGCACCGGTCGCGTTGCGGAACACGCACGGCAGTTCCACGAGCCCGCCGAGGGGATCGCAGACGAGCCCGAGGGTGCCCTGCTGCGCCAGCGCGGTGGCGTGCCCGACCATCGCCGGCGTGCCGCCCAGCATCTCCGTGGCAGCGCCAGCGGCCATGCCCGCGGCCGCCCCGGTCTCCGCCTGGCAGCCGCCTTCGGCGCCGGAGAGCGACGCACGCTGCGCGACGACCGCTCCGATGAGGCCGGCGGTCGCGAGCGCGTCGATGAGGTGCTCGTCGTCGATGCCGCGCTGCTCGGCGAGGCCGAGGAGCACGGCCGGGAGCACGCCAGCGCCACCGGCGGTCGGCGCGGCGACGATCACGCCCATCGCGGCGTTGACCTCCTGCACCGCGAGCGCCTTCATGAGCACATCACGGAAGACGGTGCCGGCGAGCGGCCCGGCCGGACCGCTGCGCAGCTTCGCCGCATCGCCGCCGACCAGCCCGGAGTTGGAGCGGAGGTCGCCGGTGACGCCCTGCGCGACCGCGTGACGCATCACCGCGAGCGCGCGCCCGAGCGCCGCACGGATCTCCTCGACCGGGCGACCCTGGTCGCGCGACTCGATCTCCAGTGCGCACCGGGCGAGCGTCGTCCCCTTCCGCTCGGCGTCCGCGATCGCGTCGTGCAGGGAGTGGTACATCAGCCGCCCACCTTGTCGATGCGGTGCGTCCAGCGCACCCAGGGCAGCCCCTTGAGCGCGGCACCGACGGCGTCCTCGGGGCGCTCGTCCACCTCGATGACCATGAAGGCATCACCGCCACGGTGCTTCCGGGACAGGCGGAGGGTCGCGATGTTGACGCCCGCGTCGCTGAGGATGCCGGCGATCCGCGCGATCGAGCCCTTGATGTCCTCGGCGACCATCACGATGGTGTGGTGCGATCCGTCGACCTCGACGGGATAGCCATCGATCTGGGACACCCGGATGCGCCCGGCACCGAGCGACGCCCCGAGCATCACGTGCTGCCGGTGCTGGCGCTTGACGCTGATGCGGACGGTGTTCGGATGCACCTCCGGTTCCTCGCCGAGGGTGGTCTTCTCGAAGCGCCAGTCGAGCCCTTCGCGTTCCACGATGCCGAGCGCATCGCGCAGGCGTTCGTCATCGGGCCGGAAGCCGAGCAGGCCGCCGACGATCGCCTTGTCGGTGCCATGCCCCTCACCGGTGCGGGCGAACGAGCCGTGCAGCTCGATGAGCGCGGTCTCCGGCGTGCCGGCGACGAGATCGCGCGCGATGAGGCCGAGGCGGCAGGCGCCGGCCGTGTGACTCGAACTGGGGCCGACCATCACGGGCCCGATGATGTCGAGGATGGAGACCATGACCGGAAGGTAAGGAGCGGTGGGCGTGGGGAAAGGGCGCCGCCACCGGCGGTCCGCTATGTTCGGTCCATGTCCCGCGCCTTCGTGAAGGAGGACCACGAGCCCCCGCGCCGCACCGGCCGATACGAGCTGCCCGCCCGCGACGCCGCGGAGTTCGCGGCGGCGGCGGCCCGCGTGCTGCTCGAGGCGGCGCGCGTCTCGGAGATCGACGACGCCGAGAAGGCGACCGGCCTCCGCTGGGGCGATCCGGCGTTCATCCCCGAGGTCGAGGCGATCCTCGCACGGGCCGAGGCGGACGGCGATGACCGGCTCGAGACGGTGGCGCGCCGCTACCTGCGCGCGTCGCGCTGACGCGCCGTCAGGGCAGCGCGCGCCACGCCGCGAGCACGCGCGCGTCCGCACCGGTGGTCGCCTGCCCCCACGTGGCGAGGCGCCGTCGCGTGGCGACCGCCGCATCGCCGTCCCGCCCTCGGCGCCGCGCCAGGTCGGCCTCGAGGAGGTCCTCGGTGCGCTCATCCACGTTCTCGGGGTAGGGCTTCCCCGCCCCGAGGCGCTCGGGCCACTCGCGCGCCTCTGCGACCAGGCGGGCGGCATCGTCCCAGCGGCTCTCGCGCATCGCCGCGACGGCGAGCAGCAGCTTCGCCTCGCGGTAGAGGGCTCGGCCTTCGGCCGATCCCTCGAACGGTATGACCCGCAGCGTGGAGAGGATCGCGTCCGCATCGGCGGCGCGCCCGTCGGCCATGAACGCGCGGGCGGCGGCCATCGCGATGATGTAGTGCCGCGGAAAGGACGCCAGATAGCGTTGCGCCACCGCGACCGCCGCGCGTGACTCGCCGGCGCCGATGAGGTGCTCGACGAGGAGCCTGCCGTAACGCCATTCGTGCGGGTCGAGGGCACCGGCGCGCTCGAGGTCGGCCCGGCGCTGGGCGGCCGTGCGCCCGGGCAGGGCGGCGCGGGCCGCGTACAGCGGCGCGAAGTCGGGCCGGTCGCCGACCGACTCGAGCAGCGTCCGCGCCTCGTCCACCTGGCCGAGATGCCACGCGCCGAGCGCGAGGTAGTACGTCGGTTGCCAGGCCGTGGGCATCGCTGCGTGGGCGGCCGCGATCGCCGCGATCGCCTCGGGGCGGAAGGGCAGCACGCGAACCGGCGAGAGCTGGTTCGCGCGGACCCGGAGCGCGGTCGCATTCGTGGAGTCGAGCATCGCACGCCAGTAGAGCGCCTCGGGATGCTGCCCCACGCCCTCGAGCAGCCGCTGGGCCTGCGGGCGCTCGCCGACGGCGAGGTACCACGCCGCGAGTTCGAAGAGCTGCTGTTCCGGCATCTCGCCCCGCAGCGTGGCGAGCAGCGCCATCCCCGGATTGGGGACGCCGTCGCGCAGGAACTGCTCGTAGCGCGCCTGCGCGTTCAGCGGGTCGGCGGCGTCGATCGCCCGGAGCGCCGCGGTGCGCAGCCCCGCATCGCCGCGGCGCCGCGCGAGGACCAGCCGGACCCCGAGACCGTCGAGGTCATTGGGCTCGTCGGCGAGGAGCTTGGCGGCGTAGTCGGCGGCGCGGCGCTCATCGCCCTCGGCGAGCGCCATCCGCGCGAGTTCCGCGTAGGCGGCCGCGCGCCACTCGTGCGTCTGCGTGGCGATCTCGAGGCCGTCGCGCGCATCGGCCGGGCGGCCGAGCCGCCGGCTCGCGAGACCGTAGTAGTAGTTCGCCGCGCCGTCGTAGGTGTCGACGGCGAGCGCGCGCCGCGCGAACGCGCGCGCGTCGGCATCGCGCATCGCCCGGTAGGCGAGGGCCGCGCGGTCCGTGAGCGCGGGCACGTAGTGCGGATCGCGGTCGAGGGCGCTGTCGAGCGCGGCGATCGCGCGGTCGTACTCACGCTGCCGCATCAGCTCCTTGCCCTTCGTCCACAGGCCGTACGCGGACCCCCAGTCGAACCCGGCCGGCAGGGTCAGCGGGCGGTCGAGCGCGGTGCGGCCGGGATCGCCGTCCCACACGAGCCGCTCGTCGCCGAGGACGATGCGGAGGTCGCGCGCCTCGACGCCCGGCGCCGCCACGGTGTCGTGCCAGGTCGCGAGCGGCGCGCGCTCGATGCGCCGCGCGGCGAGCCGGCGCCCGCGCGCGGTGATGACCAGCGAGTCGGCGATCGCCTCGGCGGGCGAGAGCGCGAGCGCGAGACGCCCCCCGGCCAGCGTGACGTTGAGCGCGCCGGCGGCGCTCGCCACGACGAACCCGCCGGTGCCCACCACGGGCATCCACCGCTCCGTCCAACGGTCGGTCCGATGCGGGGTGAAGCCCCGATGCTTGAACGGGGTGAACGCGCTCCCTTCCGCCGACTGGTTGAAGAGGCGCCCGGACTGCAGTTCCGTGTACTGGCCGTCGCGGTCGGTCAGCAGGTCCTCCCAGATCATGCCCTGCCGCGAGAGGCCCCAGATCCAGATCTTCTGCCCGGGCTTCTCGTCCCGGGGCGCGACGCGCGCCATGCCGAAGTCGAGCGCGTGCCAGAACCCGCCGAAGAAGTCCCCGGCGCCGTTGAGCACGTGATACGACTTGTACGGCCCGAAGTCGTTCCGTTCGTACCAGCGGATGTCCCGCCCGCGCTGGACGTTGACCGGCCACTCCCCCGGCTCGCCGTCGTGGCCGATGAAGGCGGTGCCGGGGAACACGTACTCGAGGTCACCCTGCGTCGGGATGCCGGCCGTCATCCACGTGTAATAGGGCTGCTCGATCGAGGAGCCGTTGCGCCAGGTGGAGCTCGTCGTGAAGTACGCCTGGTCGGGGGCGAGGCGCGTCTCGAGCCGCCACGTCGTCATCGTGAGCAGGTCGAGCGCCCCGGTGATCGCGCTGACGCTGCCGTCGGCATTGCGCCGGATCGCGTACTCGACCGGGGTGGAGACGTTGGGCGTGTGCCCGATGATCCCGTAGTTCGCCTCGATGCCGCCGCTCGTCCACGGGCCGCGCATCGCGATGTCGCGGAACTTCACGACATGGTTGAGATAGATGAACGGCCGCCCGGTGCCCTTCTCCACCGCGCCCCAGACCTTGCCGCCGATCTCGGGGAGGATGAGCACGCGGATGTAGTCATTCTCAAGCTCGATGACCTTCCACGCCTGGCGCCGAGCGACGTCGGTGAAGCCGTCGAACCGGAAATACGGATAGATGCGCCCGACCACCGGGATGGGATTGGGGTCGGAGAACGGGTACGTGGTGAACGTGTCCACATACTCGCGAATACGGGCGGTGCGCGACGACGCCTGCGCGCCGATCGGCGCGACGGACGGACCGGAGAGCCCGGCCGAGACGAGGAGCGCGACGAGCGGCACGAGCTGCCGCACCCGCGGGTGGCGGCGCATCGGGGTCACCTGAGGATGAGGATGACGCCCTTGCCGGGCGCGAGCGTGATGCCCTCGCCGACGGCAAAGGTCCGCGGCTCCTGCAGGCGCTCCATGGCCGGCGCGCTGATGGTCGCGCGGGCCGGATCGAGGCCGAGCCCGGCCCAGTCCACCTGCAGCGTGACGGTCACCGGCGTCGGCGCCCAGCTCGCGATGGCGACCATCGCGCGACCTTCCCGCCGGAAGACCGTCGCCTTCACGTCGTCCCGCCCGGTGCGCACCGGGACGCTCGGCGCCCACCAGCCAAGGAGGGTCGAGCCCGCGATGCCGAAGTCGTCCCAGAGCCGCCAGAACGGACGGGGATCCGCGCCGTCGGACCACGGCATCCGGTTCGTCATCCCGAAGACCATCCCGCGCCAGGGATTGCCGCCCCCCTCGAGCATCTCGCCCATCAGGCCGAAGGGGATGCCGGCGACCTCGCTCATCCAGAAGTCGGCGTCATTCCGCTCGTAGTCGAAGTACTCGCCGAACCAGAGGCGGTCGAGGTACGGGAAGAGCTCCATGTACAGCATCGCGCTGTTGATGTAGCCGTCGCGCGGGTTGTACTGGTTGGCGGAGTGCAGGTCGAGGATGCCGGGATGGCCATCCTGCCGGAGCATGCGCCGCACCCGCTTCATCGTCGTGCGGTCGAACGCGACATCATCGAGGTAGAGGCCGTCGATGCCGACGTTGTGCACGAGCCAGTCGATCCCCTCGACGTAGTAGTTGTGCCAGCGGCTCATGCCGCTGTTCACGACCGCCGCGTCCTTGAGCGCCGGGACGAACCAGGCGGCGATGTAGTCGTCCTGCAGGTGCTCCTGCAACCAGGAATAGCCGCCGCCGCGGCCGGGGGAGAACACCTCGTGGCCGAGCGCGCGCAGCGTGTAGAGCTCGTAGCTGCGGTTCGAGAGCTCGCGGACGGTGTTGTAGATCTTCACCTGCAGCCCGCGCCGGTGCGCCTCGTCGATGTACGCCTTCATCTCGCGATGCGCGATGAAGGGGTAGTTGATGTAGGGATTGATGGCGTTGGCGTGGTGGATGTTGACCACGGTGGCGCCCGTGGCCACGACGCTGTCGACGGGCGAATAGCGGTGATAGAACCGCTCGCGCCACTGGGCCTCGGTGTCGAGGGCGTGGAACGGCGTGATCAGGAAGCGCGCATCGAAGCGGAGCGTGTCACCCGCCGTCATGGTGCGGGGGCCGGTGGCGGCGCGCACGAGCACCGCGCCGGGCTGCTCGCGCAGCGTGATGCGGCCGGCGCCGCCGTTCCCCCACGACGCGGGCAACCGCAGCGGCTTCTGCAGGTAGAAGTTGGTGTTGAGCGGCCGCACGTACTGCTCGTCCCGCAGCGAGAACTGCAGGCCGGCGTTGATGCCGCCGAGCCAGGCGCCATCCTGGTTCTTCGTCGCGACATCCCACCCCCAATCGAGGGTCGCGGGGCGCCGCTGGCCCTTGAGGCCGAGGCCGAGCGCCCAGGTCGCGGCCTGCGGGGCATACGGGAGCTCGAGCGCGACGTCCGCGAGCGCGAGGTCGCGCTTCGCCCGGAGCCGCATCTCGTAGCTCAGGTAGCCGTCGAACTCGAGGGTGCCGCGCACCTCGAGGTCGTACGCACCCGCGTCCGAGGTCGCGACCCAGGCGACCGTGCCGGATTCGCGGCGCACGAAGCGCAGGCCGGCGGCGCCGACCGCACGCGTCGCACCGCGCGGCCCCGGCGTGGCCCCGGGCCGGGCAGCGGGCGGAGACGCCGGTGCGGCGGACGGCACGGGAGGCAGCAGCACCTGCATCCGCATGGGGGCGGCGAGCACGGGCGTCGCCGTGGTCCCGATGCCGGTCATCTCCGGCGTGAAGAAGCTCTCGATCCGCACCGGGAGCCCGTCGTCTCCCAGCGTGATCGAGCGCCCGAGGATTCGCAGCGTGCGCCCCTCGACCACGATCGGGGTGTACGGGGCGATGACCTCGTTGCGGTGGCCGCGCGTCGAATTCAACCAGGCGAGGCGGGTGAGCTTCCATGGTTCGTCGGCACCGCCGTGCAGCACCGAGTCCCTGCCGACGACGACGGCGAGGCGCACCGCGACCGGCGCCGTGCCCACCGCGGTGATGGTCGCGGTCCCGGTGTAGGTGCCCGGGACCGTCCCCATCGGCACATCCACGGCGCACCACATCGCCTGTACCTGCCCGCTCGCGACATCCACCCGCGCGGTGAACGGCCGGCCGTCCCACCCGATGCCGCCGTTGTTGAGCGAGGTGAGCCGCGCCGCAGGGATGACGCGGCCGCCGCTCCGGAGGTCGCTGAACGCGACCTTCACGTCCGCGAGGTCGCGGCGGGCGAGGAGGCCGAGCTGGAACGCGAGGAACTCGCCGCGGCGCGCCGTGTCGCTGAAGGCCGTGGCCGGACCGCGCTCGACCCAGCGTTGCGGCAGCTGATCGCGCATCCGGATGGGGTGCATCCGGTCCTCGGGGAACACGAGGTACGGGGCGCCGGGACGTTCGGCCGCGAGCGCCGCCACCTCGCGCGCGGTCGCGATCACCTGCATCGGCGCGAAGCTGTTGAGCGAGTCGATCGCCTCGAAGCGCTCGACCGCGGCCTGCGGGGCGTTCGGCGTCTCGCGCAGCGCGCGGACCCACGCGCTGTCGGCCGTCGTCGTCACCGGGAGGTACGTGACATTGGGGTAGTTCGAGCGCCCACCCGACTTGTACGGCAGGTAGTAGACGAAGTAGCGCCCGGGGCCGGCGACCGGCTCGAACGCGAGCTCGCCCTGCTCCTGGGTCACCGAGCGCCGCAGCACGTTCGCGACGCGCCTGCCCTCCTGTTCGGCGATGACGAACAGTTCCTTCGACTCCGGGACGCGGTCCGGCCGCCGCCAATGGAGGGTGACGAGCGCGAACCGACCGGGCGTGGTCACGCGGACGACGGCGCGGTGGTTCCCGAGCGTCTCCGAGTCCCAGGCGGAGTCGGCGACGGTGAACTGCTGCGCGCCGGCGGCAGCGCCGGCGCCGGCGACGAGCGCGACGAGGAGGAGGGGGCGGATCATCCCGGAGAAGCTACCCGCGCCGGCGAGGCTCGCCACCGCGAACGGCCCGGGCCCCGCGCGCCGCCGCTACTTGAGCAGGCGCGCCAGGTACCGTCCCGTGTGGGATGCCTTCACCCTCGCCACCTGCTCCGGCGTCCCCTCGGCGACGATGGTCCCGCCGCCCGACCCGCCTTCCGGCCCGAGGTCCACGATCCAATCCGCCGTCTTGATCACGTCGAGATTGTGCTCGATCACGAGCACGGTGTTCCCGCGGTCCACGAGCTTGTGCAGCACCTCGAGCAGGACGCGCACGTCCTCGAAGTGGAGGCCGGTGGTCGGCTCATCGAGGATGTAGAGCGTGCGGCCGGTGTCCCGCTTGGAGAGTTCGGTCGCGAGCTTGACCCGCTGCGCCTCGCCGCCCGAGAGGGTGGTCGCACTCTGGCCAAGGTGGATGTAGCCGAGCCCGACGTCCATCAGCGTCTGCAGCTTGCCGTGGATGCGAGGCTGGTTCTCGAACACCCCGAGCGCATCCTCGACGGTGAGGTCGAGCACCTCGGTGATGCTCATCCCGCGGAACTTCACGTCGAGCGTCTCCCGGTTGTACCGCTTGCCGCGGCACGCCTCGCACGTGACGTAGACGTCGGGCAGGAAGTGCATCTCGATCTTGACGAGGCCGTCGCCCTGGCAGGCCTCGCAACGGCCGCCCTTCACGTTGAACGAGAAGCGGCCTGGGCCGTAGCCGCGGAGCTTCGCCTCGGGCATCTCGGCGAAGAGCTCGCGGATCGGCGTGAAGAGTCCGGTATACGTCGCCGGGTTCGAGCGCGGCGTGCGTCCGATCGGCGTCTGGTCGATGTCGATGACCTTGTCGATGTGCTCGAGGCCGGTGATGCGGTCGTGCGCCCCGGGCACGACGCGGGCGCGGAAGAAGTGCCGCGCGAGGCTGCGCTGGAGGATGTCCTCGACGAGGGTGGACTTGCCCGAGCCCGACACGCCCGTGACGGCGACGAAGAGGCCGAGCGGGAACGCCGCGTCCACCTGCTTGAGGTTGTGCTCGCGTGCGCCCTCGATGCGCAGCACCTGCTTGGGATCGCGCGGCCGGCGCGCGGCCGGCGTCGGGATGGTGCGCGCGCCGGTGAGGTACTGCCCCGTGATGCTCTTCCGGTGCTTCTTCACCTGCTCGACCGTGCCTTCGAAGATCACCTCACCACCGTGCTTGCCGGCCCCGGGCCCGAGGTCGATCAGGTGGTCGGCCTCGAGGATGGTCTCCTCGTCGTGCTCGACGACCAGCACGGTGTTGCCGAGGTCGCGCAGCCGCTTGAGCGTGTCCAGCAACCGGGCGTTGTCGCGCTGGTGGAGCCCGATGCTCGGCTCGTCGAGGATGTAGAGCACGCCGACCAGCCGCGAGCCGATCTGGGTCGCGAGCCGGATCCGCTGCGCCTCGCCGCCGGAGAGCGACTCGGCGGACCGGTCGAGCGTGAGGTAATCGAGTCCGACGTCCACGAGGAACCGGAGGCGCTCGCGCACTTCCTTGAGGATCGGTCCGGCGATCCCCTCGTCGAGCCCCGGCTTCCCCTTCGAGCGGATCGGGATGCTCTCGGCGAAGCGGTACGCGTCGATCGCCGAGCACTCGGTGAACTCGCCGATGGTGCGGCCGTGGATGGTGACGGCCAGCGACTCCTTCTTCAGCCGGCGGCCGCCGCAGTCCGGGCACGGCCCGACGACCATGTACTCCTCGAGTTCCTGCCGGATCGCATCCGAGGTGGTCTCGTTGTAGCGCCGCTGCACGTTGGCGAGGATGCCCTCCCACCGCGCCTCGTCCTCGCCCTTCTTCCTCGCGCTGCCGAAGAGCAGCTCGAACTTGACGCGGTCGGGGAGCTGCCCCCACGGCGTGTTGAGCTCGAACTTGAGCTGCTTGGCCAGCGCGGGGAGGATGACGCGCCGCAGGTAGCCGTCGGGCTCGCCCCAGGGCAGGATCACGCCCTCGAGGATCGAGATGGACGGGTCGCCGAGGATGAGGTCGCCGCTCGCGGTCCGCTTGGTGCCGAGTCCCGAGCAGGTGGGACAGGCGCCGAACGGCGAGTTGAAGGAGAAGTGCCGCGGCTCCAGCTCCGGCATCGAGATGCCGCAGTCCGGGCAGCCGTACTTCTCGCTGAACAGCTGCGTCGCTGGCTTCGGGCCGTCGTGGCGCACGACCTCGACCAGCCCCTCGGCGAGTCGGAGTGCGGTCTCGAGGGAGTCGGTGAGCCGGCCGCGGTCCTCGGCGCGCACGACGAGGCGATCGACCACGATCGAGACGTCGTGGTTGAGCTTGCGGTTGAGCCTCGGGGGCTCTGCGAGGTCGATGAGGGCGCCGTCCACGAGGGCCCGCACGAAGCCCTGCTTCCGCGCGTCCTCGAAGAGGTCGCGGAACTCGCCCTTCCGGCCGCGCACGAGCGGCGCGAGGATCTCGAGCTTGGTGCCGCCGGGCCATCCGAGGACGATGTCGGCGATCTGGCCGGGGGACTGCTTTGCGACGGCGCGGCCGCAGTTCGGGCAGTGCGGGGTCCCCGCGCGCGCGTACAGAAGGCGCAGGTAGTCGTAGATCTCGGTCACCGTCCCGACCGTGGAGCGCGGGTTGGCCCCTGCCGTCTTCTGTTCGATCGAGATCGCCGGCGAGAGCCCTTCGATGGCGTCGACGTCGGGCTTCTCCATCAGGCCGAGGAACTGCCGGGCGTACGCCGAGAGCGACTCGACGTACCGGCGCTGGCCCTCGGCGAAGATCGTGTCGAACGCGAGGGAGGACTTGCCGCTCCCCGAGAGCCCGGTGATCACCGTGAGGCGGTCCCGGGGGATGGTGACGTCGATGTTCTTGAGGTTGTGCTCGCGCGCGCCGCGGACTACGAGATGGTCGCCAGGCATTCCTGTAACTTCGGTGTTGTTTCGGTCGGATGGAAGGGTCGGCGGTCGGGGGGCGGGGACTGTTGCGGGCGCTACCTTCCATCAGTCTGCCCATCACCCGCGATGCGCCCCGCCCACGCCCGTTCCGCGCCGTGACCGACCCGCTGGACCGCCCTGAACTGACCTCCGCGCCCGATCCCGAGCAGTTGCCGCTCGGGATGTACGAGGGCGTCCCCCTTGTACCCGTCGAGACGGTCGGCCCGGACGACGAGGTCGTCATCATCCCGGTGCGGGAGCCGCCGGTCTGCGGCGAGTGGTCGTACGATGATGCCGAGCTGGAGGAGCCGCGGTTCGTGGCCAAGCGGATCGACGGCGTGCCGGCGCCGACGATGAAGGCGACGCCCATCGCGCCGATCCGCACGGTCGTCGACACGCGGCAGGTGACGAAGCCCGCACCGCGTCCCTCCGTTCCCCGGGTGGGGGTGGTCGTGACCGTCGCCGGAAGCGAGCCGGTGCCGGTCTCCCGGGCGCTGCGGCCGACGCTGGAGGCGCTCCGGCTCGCGTTCGAGCAGACGCCGGGCGACACCGCGCGCGTGCTCGCATACGTGAGCGCCCTCGAGAAGCGCAACGACCCGACCGCGGCCCTCGCGGCCCTCGACCGCGCCGAGGGCGCCGGCGCGGACGCGTTCGCGGTGGCGTGCGCTCGTGCGAGCGCGCTCGGCGCCAAGCTCCGCTACGAGGACGCGGAGCGGATGATCCGGCAGGCCGCGAAGCTGCGGCCGGACGATGCCGACGTGCACCTCCAGACGGGGGTCCTCGCCTGCCGGCGCGCCCGCTGGAAGGACGCGATCGAGCCGCTGCGGCGCGCGGTGACGCTCGCCCCGGAGAACGCGGCCGCGCACTACCACATCGGCGAGGCGCTGAACCACGTCGATGACAAGCCGGGCGCGCTGGCCGCCTACCAGCGCGCGGCCGAGCTGGAGCCGGACCATTGGCGGGCGCTGAAGGGCGTCGGGATCGTTCTCGACCGGATGGGGCGTTCACCCGAGGCGGCCGACTACTACCGCCGCGCCCGCGATGCCCAGCGCGCCTGACCTGAGATGACCACCCCACTCCCCGTGCACCCCGACCCGCGCCGCGGGCCGCGACGGACCGTGCTCGCGGTGCTGATCCTCGCCGCGTGGGCCACCGGCGTCGGGCTGCTGGTCCGGCGCGAGTTCTTCCGCGAACAGGCGGCGATCCTCGCCGAGGCCGCGCTGCGGCTCGGTCCGAGCACGAGCTTCTTCGTCGTCGAGCAGTCGGGCCGGCAGATCGGCTACGCCTCGACGACGATCGACACGTCGTCGGCGCAGTTCGAGGTGACCGATTTCTTCACCGCCGACCTGCCGGTGGGCGGCCGCGACTTCCGGGCGAGTGCGCGGAGCGTGATCACGCTCTCGCGCGGGCTCGCGCTGCGGACGTTCGACGTCGCCGTGGAGAGTGCGGTCGCGCCCCTCCGGGTGACGGGGCGCGCCGAGGGCGACTCGGCGGTGGTCTACCGCATGGAGATGCCGGGGCAGCCGGCCGACTCACAGCGGCTCGCGGTGCGCGGGCCCATCCTGCTGCCGACGCTGATCCCCGCCGCCGCCGTGCTGGTGCAGCCGCCGGAGGTGGGCGGTACGGTGACGATCGCGAGCTTCGACCCGGCCACGATGGCGGCGAAGGACCTCACGCTGCGGATCGCGGCCGAGTCGCTCTTCTCGCTCGTGGACTCGGCGCGGTTCGACTCGACGGCGATGCGGTTCGTGCCGGCGCTGATCGACACGGTGCGCGCCTGGCAGCTGGTGCCGACCGAAGGCCAGGGCTTCAGCGGCTGGGTGGACGCGCAGGGCCGGGTGGTGGAGGCGACGCAGCCGGGCGGGATCACACTCAAGCGGATCGCGTACGAGATCGCCTTCGAGAACTGGCGGCGCGCGCAGATCGCGGCCGGGACGAACACGGCGGCGACGCGCGGGACGTCCGGCGGCGCCGGCACGCTGGGCGACCTGCTCGAGGGGACCGCCGTGGCCGCCGGAGCGCTGCCCGGGGTCGACGGACCGGATCGGCTGCGCGTCCGGCTGACGGGGACCTCGCTCGACGGCTTCGACCTCCAGGGCGGGCGGCAGCGGCGCGCGGGGGACGAGGTGACGATCGTTCGCGAGGACGCGGCGGCGCTCACGGCGGACTGGTCGCTGGCATCACGGACACCGGGATTCCGCCAGCGCTTCGCGGCCGAGCTCGCGAGCGAGCCGCTGCTCCAGGCGAACGACCCGGCGATCGTGGCCCTCGCGGTGCGGATCGCCGGCACGGCCCGCGACCCGCAGGAGGTCGCGCGACGGCTGAACCGCTGGGTGCACGACTCGCTGGCGAAGGAGATCACGATCTCCGTGCCGAACGCGCTGCAGGTGCTGCGCACGCGGCGCGGCGACTGCAACGAGCACACGCAGCTCTTCGCGGCGCTGGCGCGCGCGGTCGGGATCCCAACCCGGATCGCGACCGGGCTCGCGTACGTCAACGGCAAGTTCTACTACCACGCGTGGCCCGAGGTGCGGTTGCGCGACTGGGTCGCGGTCGACCCCACCTTCGGCCAGTTCCCCGCCGACGCGGCCCACCTGCGCTTCGTGCGCGGGGGGCTGACGCGGCAGGGCGAACTGCTGCGCCTGGTGGGCACACTCCGAGTCGAGGTGCTGGACGCCCGATGATCGAACTCCTGAAGCTCACCAAGCAGTACGGCGACTTCCTCGCCGTGAAGGGCATCGACCTCGTGGTCCCGCGGGGGGAGCTGTTCGGCTTCCTCGGGCCGAACGGCGCCGGCAAGACGACGACCCTCCGGATGATCGCCGGCATCCTCAAGCCGACGGGCGGGACGATCCGCATCGCCGGCGTGGACATGACCGCCGACCCGATCACGGCGAAGTCGAAGCTCGGGTTCATCCCCGACCGGCCGTTCATCTACGAGAAGCTCACCGGCGCGGAGTTCCTCCGCTTCGTGGCGGGGCTCTACGACCAGAAGGGCGACGAGGTCGAGCACCGGGCGCGCGAGCTGCTGGCACTCTTCGACCTCGAGGAGTGGCGCGACGAGCTCGTGGAGAGCTACTCGCACGGCATGCGGCAGAAGCTCATCATCTCGAGCGCATTCGTGCACCGGCCCGAGGTCATCGTGGTGGACGAGCCGATGGTCGGCCTCGACCCGAAGGCCGCGCGCATCCTCAAGGACCTCTTCCGCGAGTACACGCACCGCGGCCACACGATCATCTTCTCGACCCACACGCTCGAGGTCGCCGAGTCGCTCTGCGACCGGCTGGCGATCATCGTGCAGGGCCAGATCAAGGCGTACGGCACGATGGCGGACCTGCGCCGGGACCTGCAGGGCGGCGAACGGGGGCTCGAGGAGATCTTCCTCCGCCTCACCGGCGAGAACGCCGCCCGCAACCTGGTGGACGTGCTCGATGCCTGAGCGGCTGTTGCGCCCGAGCGGCGGCCAGCGGGCGGTCGCGGTGCTCCCCGACCCACCACTGCTGCACCTGCTCCTCCCCAAGTGGCTCACCGCGCGCGCGCGCACGACCGCCGGCGAGCGCGGCCGCGGGGCGCGCCTCGCGATCCTCGGTTTCGTCGGCGTGCTCTTCTGGTCGTTCATCTTCGTCGTCCTCGTGCGGCTGCTGACGTACTTCCGCGGCGCCCAGGAGATCGGGCAGCTGCTGGCGGGCAAGCTGCTCGGGCTGCTGCTGGTCGGGTTCTTCTCGATCCTCCTGCTCTCCAACGTGATCACCGCGCTCTCGAGCTTCTTCCTCGCGAAGGACCTCGACATGCTCGTCGCCGGCCCGGTGGACTGGCTGCGGCTCTACGGCGCGAAGCTCCTCGAGACGGTCATCGCCTCGAGCTGGATGGTGCTCCTCGTCTCGATCCCGATGTACTCGGCGTACGGCATCGTCTACGACGGCGGCTGGGCCTTCCCGCTGGTGGTGATCGCGGTGATGCTCCCGTTCTTCGTGATCCCGGCGGTCGTGGGGAGCGCGGTGACGCTGTCGCTGGTGAACATCTTCCCCGCGCGACGGACGCGGGACATCCTCTCGGTGATCGCGGTGCTGACCGCCGGGCTCATCGTGCTGCTCTTCCGGATGATCCGGCCGGAGCGGCTCGCGCGACCCGAGGGATTCCGTTCGCTGGTGGACTTCATCGCGGTGCTCCGGACGCCGACCTCCCCGCTGATGCCGAGCGAATGGGCGGCGAAGGCCACCATGGGCTTCCTCGGCGGCGAGCCGGACTGGCTCGCGCTCTACCTGCTGTGGACGACGGCGGCGGCGGCGGTGGTGCTCGGGGCCCTGCTGCACCGGCAGCTCTACCTCACCGGCTACAGCAAGGCGCAGGAGAGCGCGCAGCGCTTCGTGCGCGGCGGGGGGGTGCTCGCCCGCGTCGGCGACCGGCTGCTCGCGCCGTTCGGCACGCTGCGACGCGAGCTGCTGCTCAAGGAGCTCCGGCTCTTCTTCCGCGACACGACGCAATGGTCGCAGCTGATCCTGCTCGCGGTGCTGGTCGTCGTGTACGTGTTCAACATCAAGTACCTGCCGCTCAAGGGCGAGGGGATCACGTTCTTCCTCGTCAACGTGGTGCCGTTCCTCAACCTCGTGCTGGCCGGGTTCGTGCTCGCGTCGATCGCGGCGCGCTTCATCTTCCCCGGCGTCTCGCTGGAGGGCCGCACGCTGTGGCTGCTCCGTTCGAGCCCGATGCGCGTGCGCGACCTGCTCTGGGCGAAGTTCTGGGTGGGCACGCTGCCGCTGGTGCTCCTGGCGGTGGGCATCGTCGGCGTGACCGACTTCCTGCTGCAGGTCTCCGATTTCATGTTCTTCGTCTCGGTCGTCTCGATCGTGATGATGACCTTCGCCCTCTCCGGGCTGGCGATCGGCTTCGGGACGATGTTCCCGCAGTTCGAGACCGAGAACGCGGCGCAGATCCCGACGAGCTTCGGCGGGCTGCTCTACATGATGGCATCGATCGTGGTCATCGGCGGCGTCGTGATCCTCGAGGCGCGACCGGTGTACGGCTATCTTTCGGCGAAGGCGTTCGGCACGGAGGCCGACCCGACGGAGATGGTGATCTGGTTCAGCATCGCCGCGCTGCTCTGCATCGCGGCGACGGTCGTGCCGATCCGGATCGCGCTCGCCCGACTGGAGGCGGTGGAACGATGACCTCGACACAGCACACGCGGATCACCCGCGCGCACGAGACCGACATCCCGTCGCTGCTCTCGCTCAACAATCGCTACTCGGCGGCGGGGCTCACGCTCGCCCGCACGCCCGAGTTCGCCGCGAACCACCTCGGCGACTACCGCGTGCTCCGCGACGCGAGCGGCGGCATCCTGGGCTGCGTGGCGCTCGACGAGTACTCGCCGAGCGTCGCCGAACTGATCTCGCTGGCGATCGAGGAGGATGCCCACGGGCTCGGCTACGGCCGCGCGCTCATCGCCGCGGCGGTGGAGCTCGCCCGGACACGCGGCTACCAGGAACTCTTCGCGGTCTCGTACTCCGACGAGCTCTTCCTGGCCTGCGGGTTCGAGCGCGCGCCGCTCGCGACCTACCCGGAGAAGATCGCCCGGTACGCGAAGGTCGACCGGACGGAGATCGAGGTCGGCGAGAAGCACTGCTTCGCGCGGCGGCTCGCCTAGCGCGTCGTCCGCCGGCCGGGGAGGCCGCTCAGGCGCCGCCCTTCAGTGCCTCCATCATGAGCGCCCAGAGCGAGGGAATCGCCCCGAACGCCCAGATGATGCCGGCCGCGAGCGCGACCTTGGTGCGCGGCACCCTGCCGATGACGCAGATGCCGATGCCGATCAGCACGCTGCTCCAGACCGTGAACACGTCGACCCGCATCAGGAGCTGGACCAGGCCGGGCGAGGCGTCCGGCGGCAGGACGCGCGCGACGCCGATCGTCAGTTGCCCCGGCGACGTGAAGGACCGCGTGTCCATCACCAGTCCCTGCACGGCCACCAGCGCCGAGCCGAGGATGCGCGGCACGTACGAGTACGCGGCCACCGACGCCCCCTGCCCGTACGAGAACTCCTCCGCGCCGACGATCTTCGCGGTGAGCCAGACGAAGATGCCGAGGATCAGGATCCCGAGCGGCACCCCGACGAAGCCGCCGAAGATGGCGATGTATTCGCCGACCTTCCGCCCCTGGGCCAACTGCTCGGGCGTGACGTTCGGATTGCGGCGCATCGCCTGCTCCATCTGCGCGCGCATGATGCCCTCGAACGCCCCGCGGCTGGCGTAGAACAGCGCGCCGATGACGACGGTGAGGAGCAGCATGAGGACGAGGAACTCCCCCTTCGTCCGTCGCGCGAACACCTGCGAAGGCGCGTACCAGATCTCGATGAGGTCGTCGAGCAGACCAGGCGCATCGGCGGACTTCGGGGCGGCAGGAGCGGTCATGGGAGGCTCGGGGTCCGGGGTGCAGGGAAGCTGTCCGGACGCCCCAGTGTCGCGCAATGCACGACGCCCCGCCGCGCTGCCGCGACGAGGCGCCGTGCCCCCTCCCCCGCTCCCCCCGCCCAACGGCGGTCGCCAAGATCCCCGATCAGCGCACCGTGGAGTCCGGTGCCTCCGGCGGGCGGCGCGGGGGCCGCGGCGGCCCGTCCGG
>JAIBBJ010000208.1 GCA_019694735.1 Gemmatimonadaceae bacterium
CACCGCCGCACGCGGCGAGCGCGAGCGCGGCCAGGAGCACGAGGATCCGCGCCGGGGATGCACCGCCGGCGCGGGGCGCAGCGATCCGCACGCTCATGCGCCCACCCCGTCGAGGCGGACGCGCGCCGCGTGCGCGGCCCTGGTCCTGGTCTGGAGGTCGCGCAGCACCGCGAGCTCCTCCGGGGTGGGCGGCGCGACCGGCGCGATGCGCGCCGCCACCCGCAGCGGCCAGCCGCAGGCGGCGCGCACCTGCTCCACCGTGACGCCCGCGTAGACCTGCGTGAGCACCAACTCGCCGTCCGCGCCCGGCTCCATCACCCCGAGGTCGGTGATCAGCGCGCGCACGCGCCCGGCGCTCGTCCGGAAGTCGAGCCGTTCGACGAAGGTCCGCGTGCTCTGCTTCATCACCACGAGGACCTCCCGGGCATGCGCGGCGATCTCCGGCGCGCCGCCGGCGCCGGGGAGGCGCACCTGGGGTGCGGCGTACGGCCCGATCACCGTCGAGTTGAGCCCGCCGACGCGATCCACCTGCGCCGCGCCGAGGAAGCCGACGTCCACGCGCCCGCGCTGGAGGTAGTGCGTGAAGATCTCCGGCAGCGGGATGACGCTCCGCGCGGTCTCGGCGAGCTCGCCGTCGCCGATCGAGAGCGGGAGCACGTGCGGGCGCGTGCCCACCGTGCCGCTCTCGTAGATCAGCACGAGGTCGGGGGCGTGGGTGAGCCGCGCGAGGTTGCACGCGGCGCTCGGCAGCCCGATCCCGACGAAGCAGACGGCGCCGTTCCGGAGCCGCCGCGCGGCGGCGACGGTCATCATCTCGTCGCTGGTGTACGCGCTCATCCGGTCCCTCCCACGCTCCGCAGGAACGCCGCGTGGTCGGCGGTGCCGAGCACGTGCGTGGCCATCCACGCGGTGAACGACTCGCGCGTGCGCGCGATGCCGTCCCAGGCCTGGTAGAAGGCGTTGTCGCGCGGGTAGTGACCGAGCGCGTACGACGGGTACGCGCCGCCGGGCACCGCACTGATCGCCGCCACCTGCCAGCCCGGGATGACGAAGGCGTTCATCGGCGCGTCGAGCGCGTCCACGACCTCCTCGACCGTCACGACGAGCGTGCGCGCGGCCATCGCGGCCTCGCGGCTCGCCCCGACGATGCCGCGCAGCCAGACGTTCCCCTCGCGGTCGGCACGCTGCGCGTGGAGGATGGTCACGTCGGGCGTGAGCGCGGGGAGGGCGGTGAGCGTCTCGCCGGTGAACGGGCACGTGATGGGGCGGATGTGCGCGGCGTTCGCCGCGGCGAGGTCGGTCCCCGTGTAGCCGCGGAGGATCCCGAACGGCAGCCCGGCGGCGCCGGCCGCGTAGCGCACCGCCATGCCGGCGTGGCTGTGCTCGTCGATCGCGAGCGGGCCCGGCCACTGCTGCTCGATCGCATCGCGCAACCGGTGGAGCGAACCGACGCCCGGGTTGCCGCCCCACGAGAACACGAGCGCGCGGGCGCACCCCATCCCGATCAGCTGGTCGTAGATGAGGTCCGGCGTCATCCGCACGAGCGTGAGGTCGCGGCGGCGCTGGCGGATGATCTCGTGGCCGGCGGCGAAGGGGATGAGGTGCGTGAAGCCCTCGAGCGCGACGGTGAGGCCGTCGCGCACGTGGGCCGCGATCGCGTCGCGCAGCGGCAGGAAGGCCGGGATCATCGGCTGGTGACGCCGGGGCGCACGTAGTGCGCGAGGTGCTGGTGCAGGCCCTGCATCGGGTCGGGGCTGGGGTCGAAGTCGTGCGCGAACGGCATCAGGCCCTGCCAGGCCATGGGGTCGGCGCCGGTGTCGTCGCGCGCGGAGAGGACGAGCGCGCGCGCGAGGCGGTCGCCCTCCTCGGGCGCGCCGTGGACGCGCACCGCGTGGCCGCGGCGGAGCCGCACGACGGCGCGCACGAGCGCGCCTTCGTCGTCGTAGCGCCGCGCGAGCAGCACCGGGGCCATCAGGTCGCCCGGCCACGCCGGATGGTCGTCGCGCGAGACCTCGGCGACCGTCGGGGCGACGAAGTTGCCGGCGCCGAGGCCGCCGCCCGCCATCACCTCGCCGCCGCAGAGCACCTGCGCGCCGGGGGTGTGCAGCCGGAGGACCTCGTCGCGGTACGCGCGCACGTCGGCGGCCGAGCAGAGCGGCCCGACGTCGGTGCCGCGCATCGTGGGGTCGCCCACGTGCAGCGCGCGCGTCTCGGCGACGAGCAGCGCGAGGAAGGCATCGGCGACGTCGTGGTGCACGAACACGTGCGACGGCGCGCTCGGCCGCTGGCCGGCCATGCCGAAGGCCGCGCGGGCGACGCTCGCCGCGGCCGCGGGGAGGTCGCCGCGCGCGGTGACGATGCGCGCCGCCTTCCGCGTGACCTGCGCGAGGAGCGGCCGCGGATGGCGCGTGCGCGCGTAGAGCATCTCGAGCGCGCGCGCCGGGCCGGGGGCGCCGACGTACGTCGCGCCGGCGAAGCGCACGTCGGCGAGCAGCGCGTCGCCGAGGTCGTCGGGGGTGCCCATCACGAGGTTGCAGACGCCGGGCGGGAGGCCGACCTCGTGCAGCAGCTCGACGAAGCGCCGCGTGGCCCACGCGGCCTGTTCCGGCGCCTTGATGACGACGGTGTTGCCGGCGAGGAGCGCCGCGGCGGCCGGGCCGGCGCTGAAGGCGAGGGGATGATGGAACGGGGCGAAGACCGCCCACGGGCCGTAGCCGGTGCCGCGCGGGTCCGGGCCGTCGCCCCAGCCGTGGCTCGCCCACTCGTCGCAATAGGTGACGAGGAGCGCCGCCGTGCCCCACGCCTCGCGCATCGCCTCGCGGCGCGGCTTCCCGACCTCGAGCGCGAGGATCGCGCCGAGCGCGAAGGCCTCGTCCTCCATCCGCTGGAGGACGCGGCGGATGACGCCGCGCCGGTCGGCCGGGGCGGTGCCGTTCCAGGCCGGGAAGGCGCGCGCCGCCGCCTCGACCGCGAGCCCGGCCTCGAGCGGGGTCGCCGCCGCGAAGCCGCCGAGCACGAGGCCGCGGTCGAACGGCGCGTGCTGCACCCGCTCGTGCCGCGTGGGATGGTCGCGGCCGTCGATCCAGAGCGCGTGCGACCGGCCCATCTGCTGGCGCACGGTGGCGAGCGCGGCGTCGAACCGCCGGTCGTCGTCGTCGGTGAGGTTGGGGAAGAGCGGGTCGGTCTCCTCGAGGCGCTGGCGCATCACGCGGCGCCTCCGCCGCTCCCTTGGGCGGCCGGCGCGGCGCCGAAGTGCCGCGCGAGCAGACGGTCGAGGACGGCAAGCCCGTCGGCGAGGTCCTGCTCGCCGATCACGAGCGGCGGTGCGAGGAGGATCAGGTGGCCGCGCGTCGCGAGCGAGACGCCCTCGGCGAGCGCGTCGCGCACGAGCGCGGTGAGGGGCGCCGGCGCATCGGGCCACGGCGCGAGCGGCTCGCGCGTCGCGCGGTCGCGCACGAGCTCGAGCACCGCGAAGAGCCCGCTCCCGCCGCGCACGTCGCCGATGACGGGATGCCGCGTCTGCAGCTGGCGCAGGGCGTCGAGGAGCGGCCGCCCGAGCGCGCGCGAGCGGGCGATGAGCCCCTCGTCGGCGTACGCCTCCACCGCGGCGACGCCGGCGGCGCAGGCGAGCGGGTGGCCGCAGTAGGTGAGGCCGGTCGCGAGCATCTCGTGCTCGAGCGCGCCGGCGACCTCGGCCGAGAGCACCACGGCGCCGAGCGGCAGGTGCGCGCCGGTGAGGCCCTTGGCGAGCGTCATCAGGTCGGGGCGGCCGGCCTCGCCGTGGCGCTGCCAGGCGAACCACTCGCCGCAGCGCCCGAAGCCGCTCATCACCTCGTCGGCGATGAGCAGCGTGCCGGTGTCGCGGGTGACGCGGCGCAGCGCCGGCCACCAGCTGTCGGGCGGCACGATGCCGTTGGTGCCGGCGTCCACCTCCATGAGGACGGCGGCGACCTCGTGCGGGCCGGCGCGGGCGATGAGCTCGCCGACGTGCGCGGCCGCGGCCTCGCCGCACGCGGTGTCGGAGGTGGTGCCGAAGGGGCAGCGGTACGCGTACGGCGGCAGCGCGTGGACCACGCCGTGCGCGACCGGGTCAGCGGCGGCGCGGGTGCGCGTGTCGCCCGAGAGCGCCATCGCGGCGTAGCTCGCGCCGTGGTAGGAGCGGTCCTTCGTGATGATCGTCCCGCGCGGCCGGCCCCGGGCCTGCCGCGCGAACTTCACGGCGTGCTCGTTGGCGTCGGCGCCGCCGAGGGTGAAGAAGACGCGGCCGCCCGCGAAGCCCGCGCGCTCGAGCAGGAGCTCGGCGAGGTGGGCGCGCGGCTCGGCGCCCCAGGCGTTGGCGATGTAGCAGAGGCGGTCGGCCTGCGCCTTGATCGCGGCGACGACGCGCGGATGCTGGTGGCCGAGGTTGCAGCACTCGGACTGGCTCGAGAGGTCGAGCACGCGGCGGCCGTCGGCCGTCACGAAGTGCGCGCCCTCGCCCCCGACGACCGTGGGCGCGTCCCACCGCGCCTGCACCGTCCAGCTGTGCAGCACGGTCTCGCGTTCGGGGCGGCGCGTGGTCACGTGGGAAATATACGGGCGGCGGCGTTTGCGGCGCCGCGCGGGCGGTCCGTAGCTTCCCGTCATGTCCGCTCCGGCCCGCCTCGCGCTCACGCGCGCCATCTCCCCGCGGCTCGTCGACTGCGAGCTCACGCACCTCGCGCGCACGCCGATCGACCTCGCCCGCGCCGAGGCGCAGCACGCCGCGTACGAGGCGGCACTGCGCGGGCTCGGCTGCACGGTGCGGCGCGTCGCGCCGGCGCCGGGGCACGCGGACTCGGTCTTCATCGAGGACACGGCGGTGGTGCTCGACGAGGTCGCGGTGATCACGCGGCCGGGCGCGGCGTCGCGGCGCGGCGAGGTGCCGGCGGTGGAGGCCGCGCTCGCGCCGCTGCGGCCGCTCGCGCGGATCACCGACCCCGGCACCTTGGACGGCGGCGACGTGCTCGTCGCGGGCCGGCGGATCTGGATCGGCCTCACCGGCCGCACGAATGCGGCCGGGATCGCACAGTTCCGTGACGCCGTGGCGCCGCACGGGTATTCGGTGCAGGCGGTGCCGGTGACGGGCTGCCTGCACCTCAAGACGGCGGTGACGGCGGTGGACGAGGCGACGGTGCTGGTGAACCCGGCGTGGGTGGATCCGGCGGCGTTCGCGCCGCTGGCGCTGCTGGCGGTGGACCCGGCGGAGCCGATGGGGGCGAACGTCCTGCGCGTCGGGGACGTACTGCTCTACGCCGACGCCTACCCGCGCACGCTCGCGCGGCTGCGGGCGCACGGCGCGACGGTCACGACGGTGGACGCCAGCGAGCTGGCCAAGGCCGAGGGAGCGGTCACCTGCTGCTCCCTCGTGATGCGGGGATAGGATGGAGCACGACGCGATCGGCACGATCCAGGAGCTCGCGGAGGACGGCCGCACCGGGGAGGCGCTCGACGCGCTCGACGCCGTCCTCGCGGAGGTCAATGACGAGGCGCCGCTGCACGCGCTGCGCGCCTTCCTGCTCCTCGACCTCGGGCGCGTCGCGGAGGCGCAGCGGGCGGTGGAGCTCGCGCACGCGCTCGACGACGAGGAGCCGTACGTGCTGCACGCCGTCGGGCGCGTCGCGATCGCGGCCGGCGAGCCGCGCCGCGCGCTGCAGGTGGCGCAGCAGCTGCTCGCCGCCACCGAGGGCGACGCGGAGGCCGTGCTGCTCGACGCGCGCGCCCGCGCGATGCTCGGGCAGTGGGACGAGGTGATCGCCCGCGCCGAGTGGGTGCTCGGGCAGGACCCGCAGAGCGCCGAGGCCGCGTTCCTGCGCATCGCGGCGCTCGAGTCGGGCAGGCGCCCGGGCGAGCAGCTCGACCCGACGGAGTGGGACGACCTCGCGGCGCGCTTCCCGCACGTGTCGGTCGCGCGCACGGGGCGCGCCTGGACGCTGCTGCGGCGCGGCCGCGCGCGGCACGCCGAGGACGAGTTCCGCGACGCGCTCGCGCTCGATCCCGGCGACCTGTGGGCGAAGGAGGGGCTGCTCCTCGCGCTCAAGTCGCGCTATCCCGGCTACACGCTGCTGCTGCGCTTCTTCTTCTGGCTGCAGTCGCTGCCGCCGGGGACGCAGACCGCCGTGCTGATCGGCGGCGTGATCGGCTCGCGCGCGCTGCGCACGCTGGCCGGGGCGAACCCGGCGCTGAAGCCGGTCCTGTATCCGGTGATCGGGCTGTACTTCGGGTTCGTGATGCTGACCTGGCTCGCCGACCCGCTGCTCAACCTGCTGCTGCTCACGAAGGCCGAGGGGCGCCGCCTGCTCGGGCCGGACGAGCGGCATGGCGCGCTCGCGGTCGGCGGCGCGCTCGGCGCGGCGGCGCTGTTCGCCCTCCTGTCGCTGCTGACGCCGTGGTCCGCAGCGCTGCTCGGCGCGCTGGTGCTCGCGTTCGCGACGCTGCCGCTGGCGGCGGCGTACGCGTGTGCGGCCGGGCCGCGGCGCACGAAGCTGCAGGTGGTCTCCGTGCTGGTGATCCTCGCCGGGCTCCTCTCCACCGTCGCGCCGGCGGGCGTGAGCGGCCTGCTGCTCACGGGGGCGGTGCTGACGGTGGTGGTGACCACCTGGATCTCGCGGGGGATGATCCGCCGGAGCCACGAGCGGGGCTGACCGAGCCGATGACGCCCTCCGCCGTCGAGCTGCTCGCGCGATGGGACGCCTGCTGGTGGTCCCTCGGGGCGCCGGCGGTGGACCCGCGCGAGGGACGGGCGCTGCTCGCGCGGTGGGCGGAGCCGCACCGGCACTACCACACCCTGCAGCATCTCGCCGAGTGCCTCGCGCGATTCGACCGGGTGCGCGACCGGGCCGAGGCGCCGGCGGCGTGCGAGCTCGCGCTCTGGTTCCACGACGCGGTGTACGAGCCGCAGCGCGCCGACAACGAGGCGCGGAGCGCGGAGCTCGCCGAGGCGGCCATCGGGCGCGCGTTCGGACGGTTGCCGGGGGCGGCCGGTCTCGCGGCGACGGTGCGCGGACTCGTGCTCGCCACGCAGCACGCCGCCGCTCCCGCTCCGGGCGATGCCGCGCTCGTCGTGGACGCGGACCTCGGCGTGCTCGCCGCCGAGCCGTCGCGGTTCGACGAGTACGAGCGGCAGGTGCGGCAGGAGTATGCGTGGGTGCCGGGGCTGCTCTACCGCGCGAAGCGGCGCGCGGTGCTGCAGGGGTTCCTCGACCGCGAGCGGATCTTCACCTCCGGCGCGTTCGACGCCGACGAGGCGCGGGCGCGCGAGAACCTCGTGCGGTCGCTCGCGCGGCTCTGAGCGCGCCGCGGCCACCGGCGTGCGGTCAGCGCCGCGCGGCGGTGCACGGCCGGAACCGGTAGCTTTGCTCCGTCGCCCACCGGAGCGTGAGATGTCCCGTCGGCCCCCGCTGCGCCCGATCGTCCTCCTCCTCGCCGCGTGCGGCGCCGCGGCCTGCGCCGCGGCCTGCGCCCCGGCGGCGCCGGGCGCCGGCGGCGAGGTCGGCGCCCCGTCGCCGGCCGTCGTCCGCGAACCGCAGATGAGCGGCACCACGCAGCTGCTGATCGCGGTGCACCCGGTCAGCGCTTCGGTGGCGTGGGCGAGCGGCGGGCGCGGCACGTGGACGCGCACCACCGACGGCGGTCGCACCTGGGTGAGTGGACGTGTCACCGGGGCCGACTCGCTGCAGTTCCGCGACGTGCATGCGCTCGACGCGACGACGGCGTGGCTGCTCTCGATCGGCCCGGGGGCGCAGTCGCGCATCTACCGGACCGACGACGGCGGCGCGCAGTGGCACGCGCAGTTCGTGAACCCGGACCCCAAGGGCTTCTACGACTGCTTCGCGTTCTGGGACGCCGCGCGCGCGGTCGCGATCGGCGACGCGATCGACGGGGCGATGGCGGTGCTGCGCACCGAGGACGGCGGGCAGCACTGGACGCGCGTGCCGCCGGAGCGGCTCCCGCGCGCCAACGCCGGCGAGGGGAGCTTCGCGGCGAGCGGCACCTGCGCCGCGACCGGCCCCGGCGGGCGCGCGTGGCTGGTGATGAGCACGCCGTCGCAGGCGCGGCTGCTGCGCACGGCGGACTACGGCCGCACGTGGGCGCTCGAGACGCTGCCGATCACGACGCACGAGGGGAGCGGCCCGCAGTCGGTGCTCTTCCGCGACGCGCGCCACGGCCTCGTGGTCGGCGGCGGCTACGCGAGCCGGCCGGGCGACACGCTGGTGGCGGCGACCGACGACGGCGGCGACACCTGGCGCGCGGTGGGCGGCGGGCCGCCGTTCAAGGTCGGGAGCTGGGGCGCCGCCTGGATCCCGGGTGCGCGCGTGCCCACGGTGCTCGCGGTCGGGCCCAACGGCAGCGCCTGGTCGCGCGACGGCGGCACGACCTGGGTCGTGCTCGACACGCTGAACTACTGGTCGGTCGGCGCGGCGTCTCCGACGGCCGCGTGGGCCGTCGGAACGCAGGGTCGGATCACCCGGTCCGGCGGGTGGTGATCGTGGCGCGGGCGCTCGTGAGGTCGTTCTCGAGCCGGCCGCACATGACCTCGCAGAGCGCGAGCACGTCGTCGTCCGCCAGCGCGTAGTGCACGAAGAGCCCCTTGCGCGTCCGCGTGAGGAAGCCGGTGGCGTGGAGCTGCTGGAGGTGCTTCGAGAGGTTCCCCTGCCCGAGGCCGGTGCGCTGCACCAGGTCGGTGACGGTGAGGGGGCCGTGCTCGAGGGCGTGGAGGATGCCGAGCCGCGCCGGTTCGGCGAGGGCGCGGAAGCGGCCGGCGACCATGGAGAGGAGCTCCGGGGTCGGCGCGCGCTTCACGGCGGCGGGGCGGGACTTCAGGGCCATTGGAGGAGAAGCTAGTGACCGGGACGGGGTGCCGCACCCGGGCGGCCCCCGTGGCCCCCGCACGGGGGCGCAGATACCTGCATTACGCCCCCGGCGTCCCGTCTGTTACTGATATGCCCAACAAGGAATACAGCGGTCAGGCCTTCCGGACGTCCGTCGGCAGGAAGCGGATGGCGGCGAGGAAGGCCAGCGCCACCGCGATCGCCATCGCGAACGCGGGGATGTGCACGACGTCGAAGAGCCGGATCTTGCCGAGGTCGGCCATCTTCACGATCGGCGCGATGACGGCCGCGTAGACGAGCGTGAAGACCGCGGCGCCGGCGACACCGCCGAGGATCGCCGCGATCGCGTCGTGCCGGCCCTCGCCGATGCCGACGACGCAGGTGCCCGGGCAGTAGCCGCCGATGCCGAAGCCGACGCCGAAGATCAGGCCGCCGAGGAGGACGCCGACGACGTAGGCCGGCTTCACGTCGAAGTGCAGGATCTGCGGCGCGACGAGCTGGAGCGCGTACACCGTGAGCATCCCGACGGCCATGGTGAGCGCCATGAACTTGATGACCGAGAGGTTCTCGAGGCGGAGGTTCTTCGCGATCATCGCGGGGCTCGAGGCCTTCACGCGCTGGATGAAGAAGCCCATCGCCACGCCGATGAGGACGGAGAGGACGGGGATCAGCATGTCAGGCTCCTGCCGCGGCGCGGCGCGAGAGCATCTTCGCCGAGAGGATCCCGGTCGCGAAGACGCCGATGGCGAAGATGAACCCGCTCACCGAGAGCTGGGTGATGCCGGAGATGATGTGGCCGCTGGTGCAGCCGCCGGCGACGCGCGCCCCGAAGACGATGAGGAAGCCGCCGATGAACGCGTCGCGCAGGCGTCGCGCCTTGGTGGTCTCGCCGGGATGCGCCATCTCGCACTTCGGGGCCCGCTCGCGGTTGAGCCGCGCGCCGAGGAAGCCGCCGATGAGCAGGCCGATGACGAGGAAGCTCTCGGGCTTGAACAGCGAGCCCATCTTCTTGAGGTAGGGGTTCGCCTCGGCGTACGCCGGGTCCACGAGCGTCGCGATCCACCCGATGAAGCGCGGGTAGGTGCCGGAGACGCCGATCGGGCCCCAGACGATGATGGAGATGGCGCCGAGCAGGCCGAAGAGCACGCCGTAGAGGGCCCACGGGGTACGCGGCGCGACCGGGATCGCGACCGGGGCGTCGTCGGCGGCGCGGCGGGGCGCGGTCGCGGCGGCGCCCGGCGCGGTGGCGGAATAGGACACGGGGACTCCTGCGTTGGGGGAACTAGGGCCGCGCCGCCGCGGGGGCGGCGGTCGGCTTGCGGTCGTCCGGCCGGAAGCGGTCGGCGTAGGGCATCTTCACGGCGCGCAGCGCCGCGGCGTCGAGCGTCGCGTCGTCGGCGATCACGTCGTCCTGCGCGAGGAGGTACGCGGTGAGCGCGTACACCTGGTCGTCGCTGAGCGACCCCGGCTGCGGGTGCGGCATCGCGCGGCGGATGTAGTCGAAGAGCGTGGTCGCGTGCGGCCAGTAGTTGCCGATCGTGTGCGGCAGCTTGGGGTCGCTGGCGAACTTGAAGCCCTCGGCGTCCGCCACGCGGCCGAGGAGGCGCGGGTACGTGGGTTCGTTGCCCTCGCCGTTGAGGCCATGGCAGGCGGCGCACTGCGCCGTGTAGAGGGTCCTCCCCTCGGCCACGGTGCCGCGGCCGGGCGGGAGTTCGGCGCCGTCGGGCCCGACGTCCCGGTCCATCGCCGCGATCGCGGTGCGCGCGGCGGCGCTGCCGATGCCGAAGCGCTTGCCGGCCCCGGGGCCGCCGGCGACGGCGGCCCCGTCGTAGTCCGTGAAGGCGGCCGGGCCCACGGCGGGGGCGGCCGCGGGCGTGCTGGCCGAGGTGGCGGGCCCGTTCGCTGCCGCGTCGCCGCAGGCGGCCGCGCCGGCGAGGGCGAGGCACGCGAGCGTGGTCCGCGTGTTGAGGTTGGTGCGCGCGCGCATGGTCAGGTCTCCGCGAAGAAGGTCACCTGCCCGCTGCGCGCCACCTGCCACCCGAGGACCGGGTTGAAGTGGTAGTCGGTCCCGAGCCCGCGCTCGGCGATGAGCGCCGTGCGCGTGGGCTGCACGAAGCCCGCCTCGTCGGTCGCACGCGAGAGGAGCGTCGCCTCGCGGCCGGTCCACTCCCAGAGGTACTGGAAGCGCACCGGGCTCTTCGGCTCGGGGCGCGAGAGGAACTCGGCGTCGTGCCACGTCGCGCCGCGGTCGGTGCTCACCTCGACGCGCGCGATGCGGCCGCGGCCGCTCCACGCGAGGCCGCTGATGGCGTGCCAGCCCTTCCGCGCAAGCGTGTCCGGGTGCGAAGGGCTCGTGATGACGGACTTGGCGTCGAGTTCGAAGGTGAACTGCCGGGCCGTGCCATCGGGCATCGGGTCCGTGTACTTGGACGTCTCCCAGCGCGTCATCCAGGGGCGCGTGCCGAGCTCGAGGCGGCGCACCCACTTCACGTTGATGTTCCCCTCCCAGCCGGGGAGGAGGAGCCGGAGCGGATAGCCCTGCGCGGGGCGCAGCGGCTCGCCGTTCTGCGCCCATACGATGAGCGCGTCGTCCCACGCCTTCGCCACCGGCACCGAGCGCGTCATCACGCAGGCGTCGCCGCCCTCGGCGAGGAACCACGATGCCTCCGGCCGCACGCCGACCTCGCGGAAGAGCGTCGCGAGCGGCACGCCCGTGTACTCGGACGTGGAAAGCATCCCGGCGACCTGCTGCGCGGTCATCTCGGGCTTGGGCGCGCGGAAGGCGGCGCGGCCGTTGCCGGCGCACTCGACGAAGTGCGTGCGCACGACCTGCGGGAAGCGCCGGATGTCGTCCACGGTGAACGTCAGCGGCCGGTCCACGAGGCCGTGGATCGTGAGCGTGTGGCGTGCCGGGTCGAGCGCGGGGATGCCGGCGTGATGCCGCTCGAAGTGCAGGTCGCTCGGCGTGATCGTGCCCGAGAGGTCCTGCAGCGGCGTGAGCGAGCTGCCGGTGGTCGCTCCGCTCGGGGCGCGCGTCGGCGCCTCGAACGGGCTGCGCGCGCCGAGGGGCGCGGTGGGCGCGCCCTGCAGCTTGGTCGCGTCGGGCGGGACCGCCGGGGCGGGCTCGGGTGCCTGACCCTCGAGGGGCAGGCCGGTGAGCATCGCGCCGCCGACGAGGCCGGCGGTGCCGGCCAGCATCTCGCGCCGCGTGAGCTTGGGGGGCGTGGTCATCGCGTGATCAGCGCTTGGCGTGGCCGATCACGGGCGGGTTCGGCACGAGGCCGCCCCCGGGATTCGCGCGCGGGAGCACCGGCGGCGGACGGAAGGCCTGATGGCCCGGCGTGTCGTAGGGCACGTCGGCCGGCGCATCGCCCTTGGGCCAGTCGAGCTCCTTGCCCGGCGAGTCGGGCCGCGGGTGCGAGTTGATGTACGCCGCGAGGTCGAAGGCCTCCTGCGCGGTCAGGGTCCCCGGCGCGGTCTGCGGCATGTTGTGCATGATGAAGCTCGCGGCGCGCTCGTGGCGCGTCATCGAGGCGCCCACCGAGTACGACTTGGGGCCCCAGAGCGCCGGATACGGGCCCGCGCCCTGGCCGTCGGCCTGGTGGCAGGTCACGCAGGTCTTGCTCGTGAAGAGCGCCTCGCCACGCGCGACGTCCCCGACGAGCGTGTCCTTCATGGGGAGGATCCCCTCGGTGCCGGCGATCTTGGTGCCGATGGGCACGTCCTTGGAGATGAACGCGAGGTACGCGAGGATGTCGGTCATCTCGCGGCTCCCCACGGGGATGGCGTTGCCCGCGAGGGATCGCGTGAAGCAGTAGTTCACGCGGTCGGCGAGCGCGATGACCGTGCCCGAGCGCGGCATGTACTTGGGGAAGCGCGCGTGCGACCCGGTGAGCGGCGCCGCCGTCAGCTTGAGGCCGTCGTCCTGGTGGCAGGACGTGCAGTTGAGGCTGGACGTCGCGTACGCCGGCAGCGAATCGCGCGTGTAGCGCAGCAGGTAGAGTCCGCGGCGGATGGACGCGCCCATCGAGTCGTTGGGGATGTCCGCTTCGCGGAGCGGCTTCCACGCCGCCTCGTCGAACGAGACGGCCTTGTGCGCGTCGGTGACCGCCGGCGCGGAGGCCGAGGTGCCGCAGGCGGCGAGGAGCGCGACGGCGAGCGTCGCGGCAGGACGGGGGAGGTGCATGGAGTGCTCCGGTACGACAGGGGGGGTGACCGGGTCAGGCAATCCTCTATTCGCTCATACGGTAATGCACTACACGTCCGGTGGCAAGCAAGCGCGGCGGGGGCGGATGCCCCCGCCGCGGGCGGGCGGACCGGTCACGGGCGGCTCGCCGGGGGGCCGAGGCCGCCGGACGCCCCACCTAGTGCTTCATCAGGCCCGAGACGGTGAGCTCGAGGTTGTGGCTCACGCGGATCCCGTACACGCCGTTGGTGCTCGTGAGGCGGTCCGCCGCGATGTAGTCGGTGGCCTTGAGCGTCTTCACGACGGTGCCGTTGACGACGCACGAGGCCTCGTCGCCGCGCACGCGCCAGCCGACCAGGTTGGTCGACTCGCCGTTCGCGTCCGCCTTGTGGAGCGCCGCGTTCGCCTCGCGGTCCACCAGCGTGGTCACCTTCGCGCCGTGGAAGGTCTTGATCGAGTACGTGCCGTTCCCGTACACGATGCAGTACATCAGCGTCTCGTTCTCCGACGTCAGGTCGTTGCCGCCGATGAAGATGCCGTACGAGTGCGGGTGCTGGGCGGCCATCTTGTGCTCCTTGAAGGTCGCCATCACCTCGTAGTTCCCGGATGCGGTGTTCGCCGGGTTCCAGTAGCTCGCCGCGGGACCGACGGAGAGGCGCAGGTTCGCGCCCTCGGCGGTGAAGCGCGAGTCGGTGATCTTCTTGCCCTGGCGGGTCGGCGCGCGGTCCACGCGGCCGGTCCAGCCGGGGACGGTGATGCCACCGTTGGCGACGGAGCGGTCGGCGTCCTGCGCCTGGAGCGGCAGGGCGAGGACGAGCACGGCAGCCGCCGTGAAGAGCGAGCGATGCATGGGGCCTCCGGATATCATATGAAGGGGATGCCCGAAGGCTGTGACGTGATGGCCCGTCAGGCAAGGCCCGACGTTCCCGTTCCGTGGCCGATGCCGCGTGGGCAGATTCCCCCGATGCCCGACTCCTCCTCGCGGCGGCGTCCCGCCCGCCGCCCCGCCGCCGCCGCGCTCGTCCGTGCACCGCTCGCCGCGGTCGCGCTGCTCGCCCTGGCCGCCGTCCTCCCGGTGCGCGCCGCCGCGCAGTCACCGGCGCGCGCCGAGCGGATGTCGTCCGAGGAGGCGGACCGCCGCGCGCGCGAGGTCCTCGCCCGGCTCACGCGGCCGGAGAAGTTCTGGCAGCTCTACCTCATCCCCGGCGACCTCGACAGCGCGTCGTTCGACTACACGCGCGGCGTGTTCGGGCTGCAGATCGGGATCTCCACCATCGCGCCGTCGGGTGGCGTCCCCCTCCCGGCGGCACGTCCGGCGTCGCCGGCGGCGGCGCGCCCGGCGTCCGGCGCCGAGGCGGTGGGCGGGCTCGCGCCGGTCGGCGTGATCGGCCTCGGCAGCGCGCCGCGCGGTGTCGCGCCGCGCGAGCTCCCGCTCGAGGCGCGCCTCGCGTACGGCCGCGCCGTCGCGCGCGCGCACGCGGCGCGCGTGGACTCCATCCAGCGCTGGTTCACGACGCAGTCACGCGCGCGGGTGCCGATCATCCCGCTCGACGAGGCGCTGCACGGCCTGACGCGCGAGGGGGCGACCGTCTTCCCGCAGGCGATCGGCCTCGCGGCCACGTTCGACTCCGCGCTCGTGCGCCGCGTGCAGGACGCGGCGGCGACCGAGGTCCGCAGCCGCGGCATCCGGATGGTGCTCTCGCCGGTCGTGAACCTCGCCGACGACGTGCGCTGGGGCCGCGTCGAGGAGACGCTCGGCGAGGACGTGTTCCTCACGAGCGTGATGGGCCGCCAGCACGTGCGGGCGTTCGAGTCGCGCGGCATCGTGACCACGCCCAAGCACTTCGTGGCGAACGTCGGGGCGGGCGGGCGCGACTCGTACCCGATGGACCTGAGCGCGCGCACGCTCGCCGAGCGGGTGCTGCCGCCGTTCCAGGCGCTGCTCGCGGCGGGGGCGCGGTCGGTGATGACGGCGTACAACTCGGTGGACGGGTCGCCGGCGACGCAGAGCGCGCTCCTGCTCAACGCGACGCTGAAGGGGGCGTGGGGGTTCGACGGCTTCATCATCTCGGACGCCGCCGCCACCGGCGGCGCGACGGTGCTGCACCGGACGGAGCCCAACACGCCGACGGCCTCGGCGCACGCGTACCGCAGCGGGCTCGACGTGGTGTTCCAGAGCACGTGGCCGCAGCACCGCCCGTACCTCCGCGCGGTGGAGGAGGGGCTGATCCCCGACTCGGTGCTCGACGCGTCGGTGCTCCGCGTGCTGCGGGCGAAGTTCCAGCTCGGCCTCTTCGACGACGCGCGCGTGTTCCCGGACTCGGCGGCGCATTGGGCGGGCCATGCCACGCACCGCGCGGTCGCGCGCGAGGCGGCCGCGGCCTCGCTCGTGCTGCTGCGCAACGCGCCCCGCGACAGCGCGGCCCGGCAGGCGTGGCGCGGCAACGGCCGCGCGATCGACACGCTCGCCGCGCGCACGCTGCCGT
>JAIBBJ010000032.1 GCA_019694735.1 Gemmatimonadaceae bacterium
TGCGGCGATCCGATCGCCCCCGAGGACGTGGTGGGCACCTACGTCCTCACGCGCGTGGACGGCCGGGAGGTCCCGGCGGTGGTGGCGCTCCCGACGCGCTACCAGGTCGTCTATGACACGATCGACCTCCGCGCGGACGGCACGGCGCGCCGGACCTACCGCGCGCTGCTCGCGCAGCCGACGCTGGGGCTGCCGGCGGAACTCGCGGGGACGGACGACCTCGTCCACGAGTTCGACGGCCGGCAGGTGATGCTGCACTGGCCGTGCCCCGCGGGGCCGCTGAGCTGCTGGTCGCCGGAGCCGATCGCGCTGCGCGCGCTGGGGGCGTCGGTGCTGTGGAACGAGGCGGCGTCCGGCGTCTGGGAGTACCGGCGCGTGCGCTAGGCCGCGGCCGCCGCGACCGCGCCGGGCCGCGCGGCGGCTGAGCGCGGGATAAGGCCGGCATAAGCCCTCCCCGCGAGCTTCGCGGGCGAACCCGGTCCTGCCGTCCCGGTCGCGGTCGCGCCCGGCGGCCGGTCCCCCGCCCAGGAGCTTCCAGATGCCGCTGTCCCTCCGCGCCCGGCGCGCGCTCGTCCTCGGGGTCGTCACGGCCCTCCCCGCCTGCGCCACCATCAACGCCACGGTGGACCCGTGGGCCCGGGAGGCGGGCGTCACGGCCGGCGCGCCGGTGGTGCTCTATGGAAAGGTCGGGAGCGTGACGGTGTACCGCGAAGGCGACCCGCGGCCGCTCAAGGTCGTGATGATCGCGAACCCCACGGTGGGACAGTCCATCGGCAACGCGATGCGGCAGTCGGCGGCGCAGTCGCAGGCCAACCGCGTGGGATCGGCGACCTACACGGAGACGATGCGCTGGTCGCCGGCGGTGTACCTCCGGCAGAAGCAGACGCACCGGCTGCTCGTGGTGCGCGAGGACGGCCGCCAGGCGGTGGTCGTGGCGCAGCCGCACGTGGCCGCGAAGTACCTGGTCATCGACTGGATCCTGATGGCGCCGTCGTTCTTCACGTCGGTCCTCGTGGACTGGGGCACCGGGAAGTGGCAGGTGTTCGACCCGATCAACGTGGACGCGCTCTTCCTCTCCGGCGGCAAGGAGGACGGGGCGGCGGCCGAGGCGCCGGCGCCCGACGCGACGGTCCCGGTGGAGGACGAGGCGGTGCCGGTGCCGTCGTGGCTCGGAGCGCCGCGCCCCCTGTAAAGGAATCCGCCCCTCCTTGTGGAGGGCCCCCGTCGGGGGCTAAGTCTGCTGGCGTCCGCCCACGCCGGTCCGGGACCCGGGCCGGCGGGGCGTTGCCTCGACGCCAGGCCAGCCCACCCGACGGATGCTGCAGCTCACCACCCTCGGTGCACTCGACCTCCGCGACGCGGACGGCCGTGCGCTGCGCGACCTCGTCGCGCAGCCGAAGCGCATCGCGCTGCTCGTGCACCTCGCCGTGGAGTCGGCGCGCGGCCCGGTGACCCGCGACCGGCTCCTCGCGCTGCTCTGGCCCGAGTCGGACGAGTCCCGCGCCCGCAACGCGCTCTCGCAGACGCTCTACCACCTCCGGCAGGCGCTCGGCGCCGATGCGATCGTCGGCCAGGGCGCGACGCTCACGGTCGCGCCGGCGGCGCTGCACTGCGATGCCGTCGCGCTCGAGACGGCGCTCGCCGCCGGGGACGCGGGAGCGGCGCTCGACCACTACGCGGGCCCGTTCTGCCCGGGACTCATCGTCGCGGGCGCGACGGCGTTCGACGAGTGGGTGAGCACGACGCGGCTCTCGCAGCGGACGCGACTCTTCGCGCTGGCGCGGCAGGCGGTCGGGGGCGCGGCGGCCGCCGGTGACGTGCACGGGGCGGCCTCGCTCGCGCACCGCGCGCTGGCGCTGATGCCGGACGACGAGCGGGACGTGCGCTTCCACATGGAAGCGATCGGCCGGGCCGGCGATGTGCCGGGGGCGCTGAAGCGCTACGCCGAGTACGCGCGGCGGCTCGCGACGGAGCTGGAGCTGGCGCCGGATCCGGAGACGGTGGCGCTCGCGGAGGCGATGCGGGCGCCGCGGGTGGCGACGCCGGCGGCGGTGCGCGCGGTGCCCGTGGGGGATGCGCCGTCGGCGGACGCGGTCGCGCCGCCGACGCCCGGCGCGCGGCGTCCCGCGGTGCGGCGATCCCCTTCCCTCCGCGCCGCGGTGCTCGCCGCGGGCGTGGTCGTCGGGCTTGCGTGGACGATCGCCGCCACGGCGCGCGCGGGGTTCGCGGGCGGACCGGACGCGCTGCGCGCCTCGCGCACGGTCGCGGTGTTCCCGTTCACGGTGCGCGGGAGCGCGGCAAGCGCGTTCCTCGCCGATGGCATGTCGCACCTGCTCGCCACGAAGCTCGACGGCACGGACGTGATCCGCGCGATCGACCCGCGCAGCGCGGTGCTCGCGGCGGAGGGGCGCACGCCGGAGCCGGCGCGCGGCGCGACGCTCGCCCACGACCTCGGAGCCCGCTTCTACGTGCTGGGCGATGTGGCCGAGCGCGCGGGGCGGCTGCAGCTCGACGGCGCGCTGTTCGATGCGGAGTCGCCCGCCGCGGCGATCGCGACCGCGTCGGTCACGGGCGACTCGGCCGCGCTCTTCTCGCTCGTGGACGAGCTCGCGGGCCGGCTGCTCGCGCACCTGCTGGAGGGGCGCGACCGGGAGCTGACGCAGCTCGCGGCCATGACGACCTCCTCGCTGCCGGCCCTCAAGGCGTACCTGCGCGGGGAGCGCGCGATGCGCGAAGGGCGCGATGCGGCGGCGGCGGCGGCGTTCCGCGAGGCGGTCGCCGAGGATCCGACGTTCGCGCTCGCGTGGTACCGGATCGCGATCCTCTCGACCTGGGTGGTGATCCCGGGCATCCCGGAATCGCTCACGCCGATCTCGCGCGCCGAGGCGCATGCCGACCGCCTCACGCCGCTGGGGCGCGACCTGGTGCATGCGTTCCTGCTCTACCGGCAGGGGGACTTCGCGGTGCGCGAGGCCTACCGCCGGATCGTGCTCGGCTCCCCGGA
>JAIBBJ010000106.1 GCA_019694735.1 Gemmatimonadaceae bacterium
CGGCGCCACGCCGGCCGCGCAGGCCGCGGCCCTCGCACGCCGCGCCGGCCCCGGCGCCCCCGCGCGACGCGCCTTCGCCACGCTCGCCGACTCGTTGCTCGGCGACCCGATGTTCCGCTCCGCCCATTGGGGTGTGCTCGTCGTGGATCCCGCGTCCGGCGACACGCTCTATTCGCGGAACGCGGGCAAGCTCTTCATGCCGGCGTCCAACCAGAAGCTGCTCACCGGCGCGGTGGCGCTCGCGCAGCTCGGACCGGACTTCCGCTTCACCACGCGCGTGCTCGGCGCGGCGTACCCGATCCACGGCATCCTCACCGGCGACCTCGCGGTCGTCGGGGAGGGCGACCCGAGCGTGAGCGACTCGCTCGCCGGCGGCGACGCGATGGCGCCGCTCCGTGCGCTCGCCGATTCGCTCGCGGCGCGCGGCATCACCGAGGTGACCGGCCGGCTCGTCCGCGGCGCCGACACCTTCGCCGATTCCTCGCTCGGCTTCGGCTGGGCGTGGGACGACCTCGACTACGACTACTCGGCGCCGGTGGATGAGCTCTTCTTCAACGAGGGCTTCGCCCGCGTGACCGTGGTGGGCGGCGCGACGGCCGGCGCGCCCGTCACCGTGCGCACCGCGCCCGCGACGACCGTGCCGGCGCTCGGGCGCATCGAGGTCGTGACGATCGCGGCGAACCGCGCCGCGAACGGCGCCGCGAACGGCGCCGCGGCCGGGGCGGCGAGCGGGTCCGGCACCGGCAGCAGCGCGATCCCGGCGCGCTCCCACGTCGAGTGGGCCGGGGACGTGCGCGGCCCGCGTCCGCGCGTGGACCTGCGCGGCGCGGTACGCGCCGGCGACAGCGTCACGGTGGAGGTCGCGCTGCGGCATCCCGCCGCCGCGTGGCTCGACGCCTTCCACGAGGCGCTCCGCGCGCGCGGCATCACCGTGCACGGCGGCGTCGCGCCCGACGCGCTCGCCGACACCGCGGGCATGGTCACCCTCGCGACGCGCGAGTCGCCGCCGCTCTCGGCCATCCTCCCGTACTTCGAGAAGCCCTCGCAGAACCAGTTCGGCGAGATCCTCTTCAAGACGCTCGGGCGCGTGCGGGCGGGCGCGGGCACCGCCGACAGCGGACGCGCGGTCGTCGAGCGGCAGCTGGTCGCCTGGGGCGCCGACAGCGCCGGCTTCGCCGTGCGCGACGGCAGCGGCCTCTCGCGGCACGACTACGTCTCGCCCGAGACGATCGTCCGCGTGCTCGATGCGATGCGCCGCCATCCGGCCTTCCGCACCTACTACGACGCGCTCCCCATCGCCGGCGTGGACGGCACCATCCGCACCCGCATGCGCGGCACGCCGGCCGCCGGGAACGTGCACGCCAAGACCGGCACGCTCGACAAGGCCCGCGCCCTCTCCGGCTACGTCACCACCGCCGACGGCCGCCTGCTCCTCTTCTCGATGCTCGCCAACAACCATGTCGTGCCCAACCGCGAGGTGGAGCGCGTGCAGGACGCGCTCGCGGCGTTCCTCGCCGGCGCTGCGCTCGGGACGGCCCCCTGATGCTGCGGGTCGAGGAGGCCGCGGCGCGGGTCGTCGCGGACATCGTCCCGCTCGCCGTGGAGCGCGTCCCGCTGCGCGAGGCCGCGGGCCGCGTGCTCGCGGAGGACGTCCTCTCGCCCGTCACGCTGCCGCACTGGACCAACTCGGCGATGGACGGCTACGCCGTGCGCGCCGCCGACGTGCGCGGCGCGCGCGAGGACGCGCCGGTCACGCTCCCCGTCCTCGAGACCGTCGCCGCCGGCGCCTTCCCCACCCGCGCGCTCGCCGCGGGCGAGGCCACGCGCATCATGACCGGCGCCCCCGTGCCCGAGGGCGCCGACTCGGTGGTGCGGGTGGAGGACACCGACGGCGGCACCACGCAGGTGCGGATCGTGCGCGACCGCGACGCGGGCAAGAACCTCCGCCCGCGCGGCGAGGACCTCCACGAGGGGCAGCGCGCGCTCGCCGCTGGCACCCCGATCGGCGCCGCGCAGGTGGGCGTGCTCGCGAGCATCGGCCAGGCGGTGGTGCCCGTCCATCGACGCCCGCGCGTCGCCATCCTCGGGTCCGGCGACGAGCTCGTGGACCTCGACCGGTTCGACGAGGTGCGCGCCGGCCGCCGCATCGTCAGCTCCAACGCCTACACGCTCGAGGCGCTGGTGCGGGCGAACGGCGGCGAGGCGATCCCGCTCGGGCACGCACGCGACACGCGCGAGGCGATGGAGGCGCTCCTCGCGCACGCCGTCGCCGCGCGGCCCGACCTCATCGTGACCAGCGCGGGGGTGAGCGTCGGCGCACACGACCACACGCGGGCCGCGCTCGAGGCGATGGGCGCGGTGCTCGACTTCTGGAAGGTGCGCATGCGCCCCGGCGCGCCGATCGGCTTCGGCCGGCTCGCCGGGATCCCGTGGATCGGCCTGCCCGGCAACCCGGTCTCGGCGATGGTGACCTTCGAGCTCTTCGCGCGCCCGGTGCTGCGCCGGATGCTCGGCCACGCGCGGCTGCACCGGCGGCCGGTCCCGGTCGTGCTCCTCGACCCGGTCACGCTCCACGCGCGGCTCACGCACTTCCTGCGGGCGGTCGTCGCGCCCGGCGCCGACGGGCGGCTCACCGCGCGGCTCACCGGGCCGCAGGGCTCGGGGATCCTCACGTCCATGGCGCAGGCGAACGCGCTGCTCATCGTGCCCGAGGACCCCGCCGAGGTGCCGGCCGGCGCGACGCTCTCCGCCCTGCTCCTCACGGAGGACGCGGGGATGGCCGACGCGTTCGCCCTGTGAACGACGACGCGCTGCGCCCCGAGCTCGCGGCGCTCGACCGGCGCTTCGTGCTCGCGGACCAGTCGGTGACGCTGCCCAAGGGGCCGGTCCGGCTCCTCAAGCCCCGCAATCCCGACGACCTCATCAGCGAGGCCGAGTTCGCCGAGGACGAGCGGCTCCCCTACTGGGCCGACCTCTGGCCCTCGGCGATCGTGCTCGCCGAGCACCTCGAGACGCACCCGGCCGCGCCCCGCGCCGCCGGCACGCGCCCGCGCGCCCTCGAGCTCGGCTGCGGGCTCGGCCTCGTCACCATCGCCGCCACGCGCGCCGGCTACGAGGTCCTCGCGACGGACTACTACGCGGACGCGACCCGGTTCGCCGCCCGCAACGCGCTGCGGAACGGGGTGGCCGAGCCTGCGACGCGGATGGTGGACTGGCGGCACTTCCCCGACGACCTGGGCACCTTCGATCTCGTGCTCGCCGCGGACGTGCTCTACGAGCGGCCGTACGCGCCGCTCGTCGCGGAGGCGATCCGCCGCACGCTCGCGCCGGGCGGCCGGGCGCTGGTGGCGGACCAGGGGCGGGTGGCGCTCGGCGCCTTCCTCGAGGAGGTCCAGGCGCGACGTCTGGCGCCGCGGATCGTCCATCATGAGGTGCGGCCGACGGTCCCGGCCGCCCCGGAGGGTTCCGCCGTGCATTCGATCACCGTCTACGAGCTTCGCGATGTCGCCTGATCTCGCGACCGTCAACCGGATCGTGATCAGCCTGGTGCTGCTGTTCGGCGCCGCGATCGCCATCCGCCGCGCCGGCGCCTACCTGCGCGCCGAGCTGGCCCGCACGTCCGCTCCGCCGCCGATGCCGGTCACGAAGGAGCAGCTCGCCGCCGTCACCGAGCAGGGGCTGGCGACGCCGGAACAGTTCTTCACGATGACCGAGAAGGAGCAGCAGCTGCTGCTGACGACGGCGACGCTGATGCGGACCGCTCAGCACCAGCGCCCGACGCGGGCGCAGTAGGCCTCGTAGGTCGCGCCGAACTTCCGGCGCAGGTAGGCCTCCTCGCGCGGCACCACCATCGTGGCGGTCATCACCGCCGGGACCAGCGTGGCGAGCACGACCGCGAGGCTCCCGTCCCACACGCCGATCCCGACCTGGATGATCGCGAACCCGAGGTACACCGGGTTCCGCGAGTGGGCGAACGGCCCGGTGTCCACGATCGCGCGGGTGGCCTTCCAGGGCTCGAGCGGCGTGCGGGCCCGGTCGAAGCACACCTTGGCCCACACCAGCAGGGCTGCGCCGAGCGCGACGATGGTGACGCCGACCGGCTCCCAGCCCGCCGGCCGCGACGGGACGTGCCACCAGCGCCGGTCCACCAGCGCGCCGACGAGGATCGCCGCCAAGAAGGCGAGCGGCGGCTTGTAGGGCAGATCGGGGTGGTCGGGCGCGGGCGCGACGGGCATCACCGCGCCCTCAGGCCAGCCGGTCCGCCACGACCTCGGCGATGTCGTACACCGGCACCTCGCTCCCCTGCGCCTTCACCCCGTCGGCCATCATCGTCATGCAGAACGGGCAGGCCACGGCCACCGCATCGGCCTTCGTCGCCAGCGCCTCCTCGGCGCGCTCGACGTTGATGCGCTTGCCGACCTTCTCCTCCATCCACATGCGCCCGCCGCCGGCGCCGCAGCACAGACCCTTGTCCCCGCTGCGGCCCATCTCGACGAGGTTCACCACGGGCAGCGCGCGCTTCAGCGTGTCGCGCGGCGCCTCGTACACGCCGTTGTAACGCCCGAGGTAGCAGGAATCGTGATACGTGAAGGTCCGCACCGGCCCGTGCAGGTCCTGGCGGAGCGGCACGCGCCCCTCGGCCATCAGGTGTTCGATGTAGGTCGAATGGTGGATGACGTCGTAGTCGCCGCCGAACTGCGGGTACTCATTGCCCAGCTGGTGGAAGCAGTGCGGGCAGGCGGTCACGACGGTCCGCACGCCGTAGCGGCCGAGCGTCTCGACGTTGTCCTTCGCGAGCATCTGGTACAGGTACTCGTTGCCCATCCGGCGCGCCGGGTCGCCGTTGCACTTCTCCTCCTGCCCGAGGATCGCGAACCGCACACCGGCCGCCTGCAGGATCCGCGCGAACGCGACCGTCGTCCGCTTGGCGCGGTCGTCGAACGAGCCCATGCAGCCCACCCAGTACAGCACCTCGGGCCGCTCCCCGCGCGCGGCCATCTCGGCCATCGTGGGGATGTCCATCCCCTCGGCCCACCGGCCGCGGTCGCCGGGGTCGAACGCCCACGGGGAGCCGCTCGCCTCCATGGACTCGAAGGCGGGCATCATCTCCTCGGGGAAGCGCGACTCGGCGAGCACGAGGTTGCGCCGCAGCTCGTTGATCACCCCGAGCTGGTCGATCGACACGGGGCACTCGTGCACGCAGGCGCGGCACGAGGTGCATGCCCAGAGCTCCTCGTCGGTGATGTACCCGCCGAGCAGCGGCCGCTCGGCCAGCGCCGCCGGCGCGTCGGCGCGCAGCCGCACGGTGCCCTCGGCGGTGCGCTCGAGCCACGGCGCGCGCTCCTCGAGCCGCTCGCGCACGTTGATCATGATCTTCCGCGGGCTGAGCAGCTTGCCGGTCGTGTTCGCCGGGCAGACGCTCGTGCAGCGGCCGCACTCGGTGCAGGCGAAGCCGTCGAGCAGCGACTTCCAGCTCAGGTGCTCGATGTCGCTCGCGCCGAACTGCTCCGCCTCGGCGCCCTCGAAGTCCATCGGGCGCATCGCGCCGACGGTGCCGGGACCGCTGGTGTTCGAGAGGTAGGTGTTGGGGAGCGAGGCGACGACGTGCAGGTGCTTGGAGAACGGCAGGTAATTCAGGAAGCCGAGCACCAGCACCGCGTGCGCCCACCAGAACACCTCGTGCAGGATCGCCGGCGCCGGCATGCCGGGGCCGAGGCCGACCATCACGAGGACCCGCGCGAGCGGGTAGCTCACCGGGTAGGCCGACGCGAGCTCGTGCGGCTCCGACGCGAACGCGAACGCCTCGCTGAGGAACATCGTGACCATCAGCGCCGCGATCCAGGAGAGGATCAGGAGCGGGTCGTTCGGGTGCGTCTCCGCCCCCTCCAGCCGCTTCACCTGCTTCGTGAGCCGGCGCCAGAGCGCGAACGACACCATCGCCAGCACCACCAGGGCGAAGCCCTCCTGGCTGCCGACGTACGCGCGGAAGACCGGCGCGGGCAGGAACCGGTCGTAGCCGAACCCCGGGAACACGCCCCCGATGAGCATCTCGGTCGTGCTGGCGCCGAGGACGCAGAAGCCCCAGAAGATCAGGGCGTGCATCGGGCCCGCGATCGAGTCGCGGAGGATCTTCGACTGGAGGATGCCGACCGTCAGCAGGTTGCCGATGCGGCGCGGAACGTCGTTCCAGCGGGCATCGTCCAGGCGTCCGACGCGGAGGTAGCCGACGAGGCGCTGCACGTTCGCGCTGAACAGCGCGACGGCGCCGAGGAGCACCGCGAGGAAGGTCCCGTTGACGTCGATCATGGGCGGGAAGTTAGCCCGCCCGCCGGGGCGGCACCACGGGCGTGGCGCCCCCCGCCGTCAGGCCTGCTGCAGCAGCCGGAGGATGGCCTCGACCGATGCCTTGGCATCGCCGTACAGCATCCGCGTCCGCGGCTTGAAGAACAGCGGGTTCTCGACACCCGCGTACCCCGCCCCGCGGCCGCGCTTGAAGACGATGCAGCTCTCCGCCTCCCACGCCGGCAGCACCGGCATGCCGGCGATCGGGCTCGCCGGGTCGTCGAGCGCGCTCGGGTTCACGATGTCGTTGGCGCCGATCACCAACACCACGTCGGTCCCCGCGAAGTCCTCGTTGATCTCGTCCATCTCGAGGACGATGTCGTACGGGAGGTTCGCCTCGGCCAGCAGCACGTTCATGTGGCCGGGGAGGCGCCCCGCCACCGGGTGGATCGCGAAGCGCACCTGCACCTTCCGCTTGCGCAGGATCTCGACGATCTCGCGCACCGGATGCTGCGCCTGCGCGACCGCCATGCCGTAGCCGGGCACGATGATGACCGAGCCCGCCTCCTTCAGCGACTCGACGACCTCCTCGGCCGTCGTCGCGATCATCTCGCCCGCGATCGCCGCGCCGCCCGCCGGGGCCGCGCCCTCCTCGGCGCCGAACCCGCCGAGGATGACCGAGAGGAACGAGCGGTTCATCGCCTTGCACATGATGTAGCTCAGGATCGCGCCCGACGACCCGACCAGCGCGCCGGTGATGATCAGCAGGTCGTTGGAGAGCATGAAGCCCGCCGCCGACGCCGCCCAGCCGGAGTAGCTGTTCAGCATGGAGACGACCACCGGCATGTCGGCGCCGCCGATCGCCATCACGAGCAGGACGCCGACGACGCCCGCGATCGCCGTGACCCCGAGCAGCGCCGGGAGCGCCGACGCGCCGCCGCCGACGAACACCACGCCGAGCCACACGCTGACCAGCACCAGCCCGAGGTTGATCAGGTGCCGGCCGGGGAGCAGCAGCGGCTTGCTGTGGATCACGCCCTGCAGCTTGCCCCACGCGATGATCGAGCCGGTGAACGTCAGGGCGCCGATGAAGACGCCGACGAAGGTCTCGATCTCGTGGATGGTCAGCTCGGCGCCGGTGAGCGGGACGCCCGAGTGCAGGTGGTTGCTGATGCCGACGAGCACCGCCGCCGCGCCCACGAAGCTGTGGAGGATCGCGACGAGCTGCGGCATCGAGGTCATCTGCACGCGGGCCGCGAGCACCGCGCCGATGACGCCGGCCACGAGGACCGTGCCGAGGATGAGCGGTGCCGAGCCGAGGCCGACCTGCACCGCGACCGCGAGCACCGCGAGGACCATCCCGATCGCGCCGAACAGGTTGCCGCGGCGCGCCGTCTCGGGATGCGAGAGCCCCTTGAGGCTCATGATGAAGAGGACGCCGGCGGCGAGGTACGCCGTGCCAAGGAGGGAGCTGGTCACCGGTGGAACATCCTCAGCATGCGCTGCGTGACGAGGAACCCGCCGGAGATGTTGATCGTCGCGAGCAGGATGGCGAGGAGCCCGAGGACGCTCGCGGCGACGCCGGATCCCACCTGGAACATCCCGCCGATGACGATGATGCCGCTGATCGCGTTGGTCACGCTCATCAGCGGGGTGTGCAGCGCCGGCGTGACGCTCCAGATCACCTGATAGCCGATGAAGCAGGCGAGCACGAACACCGTGAAGTGGGCGAGGAACCCGGCCGGTGCCGTGAGGCCGATGCCGAGCAGCGCGAGGCCGACGAGGATGAGCGAGACCCGCGCGCCGGTGCCCATCGACTCCTTGGCCGGCGGCCCGTGCTCCGCGCTGAAGATCGCCGCCTTCGCCTGATGCGGCGTCGCCGGCGCCGGGGCCGACACCGCCGGGGCCGGCGCCGGCCAGACGAGCGTGCCGCCCCGGAGCACCGTCATCGGGCGGACGATGTCGTTCGTCTCGCTCAGCTCGAACGCCGCCGCCCCGCCCATCTCCTCCAGCAGGTTGACGATGTTGATCGCGTAGAGCGTGGACGCCTGCTGCGCCATCCGCGACGGCAGGTCGGTGTAGCCGATCACCGTCACGCCGTGCGCGACCACCGCCTCGCCCGGCGTGGTGAGCGCACAGTTGCCGCCCTGCTCCGCCGCGAGGTCCACCACCACGGAGCCGCGCTTCATCGAGGCCACCATCTCGGCCGTGATCAGCGTCGGGGCGCGCTTCCCCGGGATCAGCGCGGTCGTGATGATGACGTCCACCTCCTTCGCCTGCGCCGCGAAGAGCGCCATCTCGGCCGCGATGAACGCCGGACTCATCTCCTTCGCGTAGCCGCCGGTGCCGCTGCCGTCCTCCTCGATCTCGACCTGCAGGAACTCGGCGCCCATCGAGGCCACCTGCTCCCGCGCCGCGGGGCGCGTGTCGAAGGCGCGCACCACCGCGCCGAGCGCACGGGCCGCGCCGATCGCCGCGAGCCCCGCCACGCCGGCGCCGATGATCAGCACCTTGCAGGGGTGGATCTTCCCGGCCGCGGTGGACTGCCCGCGGAGCGGGCGCTGCAGCGCGTTCGCCGCCTCGACCACCGCGCGATAGCCGGAGAGGTTCCCGGTCGAGGAGAGCGCATCCACCTTCTGCGCCCGCGTCGTGCGCGGCACCTGGTCCATCGCGATGGCGTTCGCGCCCCGCGCGCCGATGGCGCTCACGAGGTCGGCGTTGAACGCGGGGTGGAGGTAGCTGATCAGCGTGCGGCCGGCGGCGAGGCGCGGCACCTCGGCGGTAGCCGGCGCCCGGACCTTCGCGATGACATCGGCCGACCAGGCCGCCGTCCCGTCGCCGATCTCCGCGCCCGCCGCGGCGTACGCGTCGTCGTCGAAGCCGGCGGCGAGCCCCGCCTCGCGCTCCACGACCACCTCGAAGCCGAGCTTGCGCAGCTTCTTCACCGAATCCGGCGTGGCAGCGACCCGGCGCTCGCCCGGCCAGCTCTCCTTCGGCACTCCGACTCTCATGTTCACCGATGACCGCATCTGCGTGGGAGGAGCCTCCGCGGGGAGGCGACGGCGCGCCCGGCGGCGACCAGGGTCGCGCGCGTGCGGCGCCTGCACAGCTGCGCGCGCAATCTATCCTGCCTGGTGCCCTGCCACCACGGTCCCGACGGGTCTCAGCTGGCCAGCCCGAGCCCCTCGTGCAGGAACACGTAGCTCAGCGCGATCGTGAGACCGAGGTCGGTCACGGCGGCGCTCCCCGGGTCCATCCCGTCCACGCCGTCCAGCATGTCGATGAGCTTGGCCTGGTCGAGGAACGGCACGTCCCGCACGGCCGCGCTCCGCAGCGTGTCCTGCATCAGCTGGTGCAGCGGCGCCTCCCGGTGGTGCGTGGACGGCGGGCTCAGGAACGGGTGCTTCTGGCGCCGGTACACCGTGTCGGTGATGACGTCCTTGACCGCCTCGCGCAGGATGTACTTCTCCGTCATTCCCCGGATCTTGAGCGACACCGGCACCTGCTGCAGGTACTCCGCCACATGGTGGTCCATGAACGCCACGCGCCCCTCCACCGAGTGCCCCATCTCCATCCGGTCCCCGAGGTTGCTGAGGATGTAGTGCGGGAGCGCGGTCTTGGCCCAGAGATAGAGCGCCGCGTGCACCGCGTTGCGGCCCTCCAGCCGGCGCTTCACGTCGATCGACGCGAGGAACGCGCCGATCGTGTCCACGCCGCCCTGCGCCGCCACGAAGTCGTCGCGCATGATCGATTGCGTCCGCCGGGTCCCGATCGCCTGCGCCTCCAGCCACGAGGGCACGAACTCGAGCACCGCGCGCGCGCCGGCCGGCACGACCGAGTCGCCCTCCGGCATCAGCAGACCGCGCGAGACCTGGTTGTTCGCCACCAGCTCGTCCAGCATCCGCTGCACCTCCGCCGCAGGCTGCCCCTGCGTGTGGTGCAGCAGCATGTCGCGCCGGAAGTGCGGGTACCCCGCCAGGATCTCGTCCGAGCCCTCGCCCGTCAGCACGACCTTGCGGCCGTCGGCCCGCACCGCGCGGCTCAGCATGTACTTCGCGACGGTGTGCGCGTTGTTGCACGGCAGCTCGGCCTGGACGACCGCCGCGCGGAAGTTGTCCGCGAGGTCGTGCTGGTGCGCGGTCACCGGGCGGAACTCGGCGCCGGCGCGCGCCGCCATCTCCTCGGCGATCGCGCTCTCGTCGTACGCCCCGGCCTCGAACGTCAGCGTGTACGCCCGCACCGGCCCGCTGTGGTGCAGCGACGCGAGCCCGAGGATCGCGCAGGAGTCGATGCCGCCGCTCAGGTAGCACCCCACCGGGACGTCGGCGCGCAGGCGGGTCCGCACCGCCTCCTCGAGCACCGCCCGGAAGCCCTCGATGTACTCGCGGTCGGACCTCGGCCGGCCCATCGCGTCGTCGCGCGGATAGTCCACGTCCCAGTACTGCTGGAGCCGGTGTCCCTCGGGCGTCGCGCGCAGCACGTGGCCGGGCGGCACGTTGTACACGCCGGCGTACAGCGTGCGCTCCGCCGGCAGCACGAACCCGCCCGCGTACACCGACTCCGGGCTCCATGCCGCGCGCACCCCCATCGCGAACAGCGCCTTGGCCTCCGACGCGAAGTAGAGCGCCCCGTCCTGCTCGGCGTAGAACAGCGGCTTCACGCCGAACCGGTCGCGGGCGGCGAAGAGGCGCTGGTTGCGCGCGTCCCAGATCACGAAGGCGAACTCGCCGCGCAGCCGGTGCACGCACTCGGTGCCGTACTCCTCGTAGAGATGGAGGGCGACCTCGCTGTCCGACTTCGTCCGGAACCGGTGCCCGCGGGCCTGGAGGTCCGCCCGGATGCGCTCGAAGTCGTAGAACTCCCCGTTGTGCACGATGACGACCGACCCGTCCTCGTTCGCGATCGGCTGGTCACCGGTGGCGAGGTCGATGATGGAGAGCCGCGCATGCCCGAGCCCGACGCGCCGGTCAGGCGAGATCCAGTGCCGGCGGCCGTCGGGGCCTCGGTGGTGCAGCGCGGCGGTGCCGGCGGCCATCGTCTCGTCGGCGACGGCGGGGCGGCGGGAGAGGATCGCGGTGATGCCGCACATGGCGGGGGACCTCGTTCGGGAGCGGTCGGGGGGGGCCTAGCGGAAGGACGCCTTGAAGCGGGCCTGCATGCGTTCCATGTCGGGGCCCACCGTCCGGGCGGCCGCGAGGAGGACGAACGCCGTGACGAGGAGGACCACGGGGATCACGTACATCGCGCGGTGCAGCCCCGCCGCCCTGAAGGCGTCCGACATCGCGGTCGCGCCGGCGGCGTGCATCGCGGCGGCCGCCAGCCAGTCGCTCAGCGTGCCGACGATCACCGGACCGAACGCGGCGCCGAGCAGGTACATCGCGAAGAAGTAGAGCGCCACCGACGCGCCGCGCAGCCGCGGCTCCACCACGTCCTGGAGCGCGCTGTACACCGTGGCATAGTAGATGTAGCTCGACGCGGTCATCACCGACATCAGCCCGACGTACGGGAGCACCTGCCCGGCCGGCTGGCGGAGCGCCAGGTACGCGCAGGGCGCGGCCACGAGGAAGCCCGACGCCGCGAGGAGCAGGCGCCCGTTCGGTCGCCACGCGCGCAGGCGGTCGCCGAGCGTGCCGCCGATGAACAGGCCGATCAGCCCGACGAGCCCGAGCGAGATGGAGGACGCCTGGCCGGCCTGCCGCAGGTCCAGCCCGTGGAAGCGCATCAGGAACGCGGTGTTGAACGAGTTCGTCGCGTACGCGTGGAAGTTGTAGGTCGCGCCCGAGGCGACGATCCACCAGAGCGTGCGGATGCGCGCGAGGTCGCGGAACGGCGTCCTGGTCACGGCCACCTGCGCACCCGTCGTCGCCTCCGTGGCGCCGCGCGCCGGCTCCCGCATGCGCAGGGCGAGCCCCGCCATCACCAGGCCCGGGACGCAGGCCGCGAACATCACGGCGCGCCAGCCGAACCGGGCCGCGACCGCGCCGGCGAACAGGTAGGCGCAGAAGATGCCGATCGGCAGCCCCGCCATGAAGAGCGCCAGGGCGCGGGAGCGCCGGTGCGCCGGGAAGTAGTCGCCGATGAGCGACTGCCCCGCCGGCGCGCAGACCGCCTCGCCGAGCCCCACGCCCACCCGGGCGGTGAGCATCGACCCGTAGCTCCACACCGCACCGCCGAAGGCCGTAAGGACGCTCCAGAAGGCCACGCCGATCGCCGAGAGCCGCGTCCGGTCGCGGGTGTCCGCCAGGCGGCCGAGCGGCAGTCCCACGATCGCATAGGCGACCACGAACGTGGTGCTGGCGAGGCCGACCTGCTGGTCGGTGAGGCCGAACTCGCGCCGGATCGGCTCCACGAGCGCCGACCCGAGCGTGCGGTCGAAGAAGTTCAGCAGGTTGATGCCGAACAGGACCCACAGCGCGAACCGGGCGTCCTTGTCGGACGTCGTCATGCCGAGCCTCCGGGCGTGGCGGACCACGACCGGGGGCCGGGCGCGGGAACGGCCAATCCTACGCGCCGCCCACGCCGCCCACAACCGGCGCGGCCCGGTCGCCGTCGGGCGACCGGGCCGCGTGGGCCGTGCGTCGTGGAGCGCCGGGGGCGCGCTGACGGCGCCCTGGCTGACGGCGCCTCGGCCTACTGCGCCTTGGCCTTCCTCACTTCCGCCGTCAGCACCGGCAGGATCTCGAGCACGTCCCCGACGATGCCGTAGTCCGCGATCTTGAAGATCGGCGCTTCCTTGTCCTTGTTGATCGCGACGATCGTCTTGGACGTCCGCATGCCGGCCAGGTGCTGGATCGCGCCCGAGATGCCGCACGCGATGTAGAGGTCCGGCGAGACGAGGCGGCCCGTCTGGCCGATCTGGTCCGAGTGCGGGCGCCAGCCGTCGTCGGTGACGGCGCGCGTCGCGCCCACCGCAGCGTTGCCGAACGCCGCGGCGAGGTCCTCGACCAGCTTGAAGTTCGCCGCCTCCTTCAGGCCGCGGCCGCCGGAGACGATCACCGGCGCCTCGCCGAGGTCCAGCTTGGCGGCGTTGCCGGCCGCCGTCTCGGTGACCTTCACGCGGCTCGACGCCGGGTCGCCGGCGGGCGCGACCGTTTCGACCGTCCCGGCCTTCGCCTGCTCCTTCGGCAGGAAGGCGCCGGGTCGGACGCTCACCACCGCCGGGGTCGCGGTGAGGGTGAGGGTCTGCAGGATCTTCCCGGTGTAGCCGGGGTGCGTGACGGTGATCGCACCGCCGCTCACGGTCATCGCGGTGGCGTCCGACGCGACCGGCACGCCCGCCTTGGCAGCGACGCGCGGGGCGAGATCCTTCCCGGTCGCGCTCGCGGCGCAGACGAACGCGCCGTAGCCACCCATCCGCGCGGCGATCGTCGCCACGACGGCCTCGGGGTTGTTCTGCGCGAACGCCGCGTGCTCGACGACGAGCACGGCGTCGGCGCCGTGGGCGCCGAGGCGGGCCGCATGCTGGCCGATGCCGGGGGCGCCGAAGAGGATCGCGTGGACCGCGCCACCGCGGGCGTCCGCGATCACGCGGGCGGCGGCGACGGCTTCGAGGGCGGCGCGACGGAGGTCGCCGCCGCGCGTCTCGGCGAATGCGAGGACGTTGGTGGTCATCAGAGGACCTTCGCCTCTTCCTTGAGGAGACGGACGAGCTCGGGCACGACCGCCGCGCCCTCGCCGATGATCTTGCCCGCCGCGCGCTCCGGCGGGAGCGCCATCGCGTCGAGCGCCAGGCGCGACGCCGGCAGCGCCGCCGGCTTCGTCTCGAGCGGCTTCTTCTTCGCCGCCATGATCCCCTTCAGCGACGGGTACCGCGGCCGCGCGATGCCCTCGTCGATCGTCACCACCGCCGGGAGCGCGCACTCGACGAGCTCGTACGCGCCCTCGAGCTCGCGGCGCATCTTCGCCGTGCGTCCGTCGAACTCGAGCTTCGAGATCGCGTTCACGACCGGCAGGCCGAGCTGCTCGGCGACGATCGCGCCGGTCGCGCCGTGCGCGGTGTCGATCGACATCCGGCCGAACATGATGAGGTCGTAGCCGCCGTCCTTCAGCTCGGCGGCGAGCGCCGAGGCGATGGCGAACGAGTCGGCCGGGACCGCGTCGGCCTTGAGCTGCACCGCGCGGTCGGCGCCCATGGACATCGCCTTGCGCAGGATCTCCTGCACGACGTCGGGCCCGAGCGAGATCACCGTCACCTCGCCCGCGTTGAGCTTCTCCTTGATCTGCAGCGCGGCCTCGACGGCGTACCCGTCGAAGTCGGAGATGTCGAACTTGAGCCCCGTCTCGTCCACGGCCTTGCCGGAGGGGGCGATCTTGAAGCGCACGTCCATGTCGGGGACGCGCTTGATGCACACCGCGATCTTCACTGGGTCCTCGGGTCGGTACCGCCCGAAAGCTAGGCGGTGGCCGCGACCGAATGAAGGCGTCGGGTCAGCGGGCCGGGCGCGGCGCGCTGCCGCGCACCGCCCGCGCCGTACACCCGCGAACCCTCACATCAACGGCGCGAGCTCCACCGCCGTCAGCTCCCGCCGGTACGCCCAGAGCACCGCCAGCGAGACGAGGCAGAACGCCAGCCCGCCCCACGCCACCAGCCCCGGTGCGAGCCCGGTCCACAGCAGCCCGCCGCAGGCCGCCGCCGTGGCCAGCAGCCGCGCCGTCTCCAGCGGCCGCGCCCACTTCGCGCGCTCGAACACCCCGCCCACCCCGGCCAGGGCCACCGCGATGAAGAACGCCGGGGCCACCGCCAGCGACACCGGCATCGTCCCCGCGCGGCCGAGCAGCAGGTACGCCGCCGCCAGCGCCGCGACGAACTGCACGAATCCGTACCACGCGAGCCCGGCCGGTACCGGCGGATCGTACTTCTCGAACGTCGCCGGCGTGACCGGCTGCGGCCGCTCCGCCTCGCCCAGCTCGGCCGGACGCCACCCGGGCGGCCCGAACACGATCCGCCACTTGTCGGCCCACCGCGGCGCCCGCCACGCGTCGCGCGCGATCTGCACGAACACGTGCACGTTCGCCCACAGCGGGTTCCACGACCGCAGCGGCTTCGTGATGCCGTACACCGGCTCCGCCACCTCCGGCTCGAACGTGCCGAAGA
>JAIBBJ010000043.1 GCA_019694735.1 Gemmatimonadaceae bacterium
CGGTGAGCGCGAGCAGCACCCCGAGCGGCGCGGCGCCCATCGCCGCGAGGTCGGAGAGCGCGGCGGTGGTCGCGCGCCAGCCGATCTCGTGCGGCGCGAGCCAGGCGGCGCGGAAGTGCACGTCCTCCACCGACGCGTCGGTGCTCACCACGAGCCGCGACCCCGCCGGGACGTCGAGCACGGCGCCGTCGTCGCCGATGCCGATCGCGCGGTCGCCCCAGCGGGCGAGCAGCGCGCGCACCGCATCGAACTCGGCGCCAGGCCCGAGGGAGACGTGCGGGCTCATCGCTGGCCGCCGAGCGCTGCGAGCTCGGCGAGGATCGGCGCGGCGGGCGCCGGGTCGTCGAGCGCCCACACGTCGCGGAGCGCGGCGATCACGTCGGTGAGGGCGCTGCCGCGCACGGAGCCGAGCTGCGCGGCGCGCTCCCCTGCCCGCCCGTGGATCCACGCCGCGCTGGTCGCCGCGCCGAACGCGTCGGCGGTCTGGCCGAGCAGCGTCGCGGCGATGCCGGCGAGGACGTCGCCGGAGCCGGCGGTGCCGAGCGTGGGCGCGCCGCTCGCGCTGACGGCGACGCGTCCGTCGGGCGCGGAGATGATGGTCGGCGGGCCCTTGAGCAGCACGGTCGCCCCGAGGGTGCGCGCGAGCTCGGCGCCGACCTCGAAGCGGCGCTCGAGGACCTGCGCGACGGAGAGCCGCATGAGGCGGCCCGCTTCGACCGGGTGCGGCGTGACGATCGCGGGGCGCGCGCCGAGCAGCGACCCGAGCGTGCGCGGCTCGCCCTCGAAGACGTTGAGCGCATCGGCGTCGAGGAGCACGGGGCCGCGCCACGCGACGAGGAGGCGCTCGACGAGCGCGCGGGTCATCGCCGTGCGGCCGAGGCCGGGGCCGAGGAGCAGCACGTGGGCCCAGTGCAGCACGCGGTCCTGGTCCTCGGCGGTGACGGGCCAGCGCGCGGCCATCGTCTCGGGGAGCGCGGCCTGCACCACGGGCACGTTCGCGGGGTTCACGAGCAGCTGCACCATGCCGATGCCGCTGCGCATCGCGCCGCGCGCGGCGAGCATCGGGGCGCCGGCCATCCCGTCGCCACCGCCGACGATGGCGAGGCGGCGGCGCACGCCCTTGTGCGCGTCAGCCGGGATGGGCGGGATGGCGCGCCGCACCCAGTCGGCGTCCACGAGCTGCGGCGCGCCGTCGGGCAGCGCCTCGTGCGCACCGAGGCCGATGTCGAGCGTGACGATGGCGCCCGCCTCGTCGCGCCGGAGGAGGAGGCCGCGCTTGACCGTGCCGTAGGTGCAGGTGATCGCCGCGCGGACGACGGCACCCCCGCCGCCGGTGGTCGCATCGAGGCCGGAGGGCACGTCCACCGCGACGACGGTCGCGCCCGCCGCCCCCATCTCATTGATGCGCGCGATCACCTGCGCCGCCTCGCCGCGCGCCTCGCCCTGCGTGCCGGTGCCGAGGAGTCCATCCACCACCACGGCCGGGCGCCAGGCCGCGACGTCCGGCGGCCCCGCCGCGGCGGCGAGCGCCGCCTCGGCCTCCGCCTTCGCGCGCTGGGCGTCGGCGGAGCGCGCTTCGCCGATCGCCTCCACGCGGACGGCGCAGCCGGCGCGGGCGAGCGCGCCGGCGACGACCCACGCGTCGCCGCCGTTGTTGCCGCCGCCGGCGATGACGTGTACCCCGTGGGCGCGCACCGCGGGGATGCGCGCGAGGATCACCTCGGCGGTCGCCTCGCCGGCGGCGCGCATCAGGTCGAACGACGCGGTGCCGCCGGCGATCGCAGCGGCATCGCGCGCGGCGGCCTGCGCCGCGGAGGTGACGCGCGCGCTCACGTGGCCGCGACCCCGCGCCGGTGGCGCGCCGGGCTCATGCGGGCGGCGTCGCGTTCCACGGATAGTCCTTGTCGAAGGCTTCGTGGAAGTCGAAGACGCCGAGGAAGTCCTCCTTGGCGTCATTCGGCTGCTTCATCAGGAGCCCGACGTCCACGAGGGCGAAGACGATCTCGCCGAGGTCGGCGGTGCTGGTGACCCCCCAATGGCCGAGGACCTCGCGCGCGAGCACGCCGTAGCGGGCGAGCGCCAGGTCGCGGCAGCCCTCGGCGAGCTCGCGGCCGGTGAGGTGGCGGCGCTCGGTGAGGCGCTGCTGGCAGAACTCGAGCGCGGCGAGCACGAACAGGTACGCGCGCTCGTCGTATCGCGACTCGCGCAGGCGGATCCGGTCCATCACGCCGTCTCGGAACGCCAGTTCGGCCATCGGGCAGGCAGGGGTGAGGCGATCGGTGGGATGAAGCGGGCAGGCGCGGTGGACCGGCCCCGCCCGGGCGGACGCTACAGGTAGAGCGGGAACTCCTCGGCGAGCTTGCGGACGCCCTCCTTCACGCTGGCGATCACCTGCGCGTCGGTGGGGGCGTCGAGCACGCGGTCGATGAGCTCGGCGATGCGGACCATCTCCGGCTCGGCCATGCCCCGCGTGGTGACGGCGGGCGTCCCGATGCGGATGCCGCTCGTGATGAACGGCGACTGCGTCTCCTTGGGGACGGTGTTCTTGTTCACCGTGATGCCGGCGCGGTCGAGGGCCTGCTCGGCGACCTTCCCGGTGAGGCCGGTGCCCTTGGGGCGGAGGTCGGCGAGCATCAGGTGGTTGTCGGTGCCGCCGGAGACGATGTGCACGCCGTGCCGGACGAGCTCGGCGGCGAGCACGCGGGCGTTCTTGACGACCTGGCCGCAGTACTCCTTGAACGCGGGCTGCAGGGCCTCCTGGAAGGCGACGGCCTTGGCGGCGATGACATGCTCAAGCGGTCCGCCCTGCATGCCGGGGAACATCGCCTTGTCGATGGCCTTGGCGTGCTCGGCCTTGCAGAGGATGAGGCCACCGCGCGGGCCGCGCAGCGTCTTGTGGGTCGTGGTGGTGACGACGTCGGCGACCGGGACCGGGTTGGGGTAGTGCCCGGTGGCGGCGAGCCCGGCGAAGTGCGCCATGTCCACCATGAACACCGCCCCGACCTCCCGGGCGGCCTCGGCGAACTGCTGGTAGTCGAGGACGCGCGAGTAGGCGCTGTACCCGGCGATGATGAGCTTGGGCCGCTCGCGACGCGCGATCTCGCGCATCGCCGGGTAGTCGATGAGCCCCTCCTCGTTCACGCCGTAGTGCACCGCCCGGTAGGTGAGCCCCGAGAAGTTCACGGGCGAGCCGTGCGTGAGGTGCCCGCCCTGCGAGAGGTCGAGGCCGAGCACCGTGTCGCCGGGCTTGAGGAAGGCGAGGTAGACGGCGGCGTTGGCTGAGGCGCCCGAGTGCGGCTGGACGTTGGCGTGGTCGGCGCCGTAGAGGCGCTTGGCGCGGTCGATCGCGAGCTGCTCGACCTTGTCCACGACCTCGCAGCCGCCGTAGTAGCGCTTCCCGGGCAGCCCCTCGGCGTACTTGTTGGTGAGCGAGGACCCCATCGCCTCGAGCACGGCGGGGGAGACGAAGTTCTCGCTGGCGATGAGCTCGATGCCCTCGCTCTGGCGCCGGGTCTCCTCGGCGATGAGGGCGGCGATCTCGGGGTCGGTGCCGAGGAGGGCGGCGCCGGGCTGGCGGCGCTCCCACGTGTGGTAGCCGGGCTTCATCCGTTCTCCGGTTCGATCTTGCGCACGCGGGTCGCGTGCCGGCCGCCCTCGAAGGGCGTGTCGAGGAAGTTCCTGAGGATCGCGACCGCGGCCTCCTCGGTCACGAAGCGCGCCGGGAGCACGAGGACGTTCGCGTCGTTGTGGCTGCGCGCGAACTTCGCGATCTCGGGGTCCCACACCACGGCCGCGCGCACGCCGTGATGGCGATTGGCGGCGTACGACATCCCGAGCCCCGTCCCGCAGAGGAGCACGCCGCGCTTCGCCTCGCCCTTCTCCACCTTCTCGGCGAGGGGATGTGCGTAGTCCGGGTAGTCGGTGGAGGCCGTCGAGTGCGTGCCGACGTCCTCGACCTCGTAGCCCATCTCGGCGAGCGTCGCGCGGAGCTTCTCCTTGAGCTCGAAGCCCGCGTGGTCCGAGGCGATCGGGATGCGCTCGGCCATGGTCAGCTCTTCCGCGGCCACTGCGGCCAGGTGCGGACCATGCCGGCGACGGCGGCGATGCGGCGCTCGGCGAGCTTGTCGGCGGCGTCGTAGGTCAGGAGGCCGTCGTCCTTGGCGATCGTGTAGACGCCGAGCACGGTGTCGAAGATCTCGTCGGCCTTGCGGAGCGCGCGCTCGCGGGTCCAGCCGGCGACCTCGCCGTAGACGTTGATGACGCCGCCGGCATTGGCGACGAAGTCGGGGGCGTAGAGGATGCCGCGCTTCTCGAGGGCCGCGCCATGCTTCTCGGGCTCGAGGAGCTGGTTGTTGGCGCCGCCGCAGACGATCTCGACCTTGAGCTTCGGGATGGTGTCGTCGTTGAGGATGGCGCCGAGGGCGCAGGGGGCGAAGATGTCGGCCTTGGCGGCGTAGATCTCCTCGCCGGAGACGGCGGTGGCGCCGCACTCCTCGACGACGGCCTTCACGCGCTCGGGGCGGATGTCGGTGACGACGAGCCGGGCGCCGACCGCCTTGAGCTCGCGGCAGAGGTAGGTGCCGACGTTGCCGAGGCCCTGCACGGTGACGGTCTTGCCCTCGAGCGAGGACGAGCCCCAGCGCTGCTTGGCCGAGGCCTCGATGGCGCGGAAGACGCCGCGCGCGGTGACCGGCGACGGGTCGCCCGACTTGTTCGCGAGGCCGGCGACGTAGTCGGTCTCCATGTGGACGAAGTCCATGTCCGCGGTGCCGGTGCCGACGTCCTCGGCGGTCACGTAGCGGCCGCCGAGCGACTCGACGAAGCGCCCGTGGGCGCGGAAGATCATCTCGCGGTTCGTCGTGCGGTTGTCGCCGATGATGACCGACTTGCCGCCGCCGAGGTTGAGGCCGGCGACCGCGTTCTTGTAGGTCATGCCGCGGGCGAGGCGGAGCGCGTCGATGATGGCCTCCTCATCGGAGGCGTAGTTCCAGAAGCGCGTGCCGCCGAGCGCGGGACCGAGGGTCGTGTCGTGGATCGCGATGATGCCACGGTAGCCGGCGGACTCGTCGGCACAGAGGACGAGCTGCTCGTGGCCGAGCTTGGCGATCGTATCGAAGAGCTGCATGGGGGGGGCCGATGGAGGCTGGAGGATGGGAGCCGGGAACTGCGGGTGCGGGGCACGGCGTGGTGCGGGCGGCGGGACGGTCAGGCGGCGCGGCGGCGGGTCGGGGGCGGGCGCTTCAGCCGCCCCCCAGGCTCCTCCCGATCACGATCCGCTGCACCTCTGACGTCCCCTCGTAGATCTCCGTGATCTTGGCATCACGGAACAGCTTCTCCACCGGGTACTCCTTCACGTAGCCGTACCCGCCGAAGACCTGCACCGCCTGCGTGGTGACCCACATGGCGGTCTCGCTCGCGAAGAGCTTGCACATGCTCGCGGCCGGGCCCACCGCCTCGCCGCGGTCCTTCGCGGCGGCGACCGTGTGGAGCAGCGCGCGCGCCGCCGTCACCCGCGTCGCCATGTCGGCGAGCTTGAACTGGATGCCCTGGAACTCCGCGATCGGCTTGCCGAACTGGTGCCGCTCGTGCGCGTAGGCCGCGGCGTGGTCGAGCGCGGCCTGGGCGATGCCGATCGCCTGGGCCGCGATGCCGAGCCGCCCGTGCTCCAGCGACTGCATCGCATAGACGAAGCCCATGCCCTCGGCGCCGAGCAGGCGGTCGGCGGGGACGCGCATCTGGTCGAAGACGAGCTGCACGGTGGGTGAGGCGCGGAGGCCGAGCTTGTCCTCCTTCTTGCCCACCTTGAAGCCCGGCAGGTCGGGCGTGATGATGAACGCCGAGATGCCGCGGCCGCCGCGCCGCAGCTCCGCCGTGTCGGTCCGGGCCATCGCGATGATGACACCCGCGTGCGTGCCGCTCGTCACCCAGGCCTTCGTGCCGTCGAGGACCCAGTGGTCGCCGTCGCGGCGGGCCTGGCAGCGGAGGCTGCCGGCGTCGGAGCCCGCCTCGGGCTCCGAGAGGGCGAAGGCGCCGAGCCGCTCGCCGCGCGCCATCGGCGCAAGGAAGCGGCGCTTCTGCTCGTCGCTGCCGAAGGCATTGAGCATCTGCGACGGCAGCGAGTTGTGCACCGACATCATCACGGCGACCGAGGCGTCGCCGCGGGCGACCTCCTCGAGGGCGAGCAGGTAGCTGCGCGCGTCGAGCGCGAGACCGTCGTGCTCGGCCGGGAGGAGCATGCCGAGGAATCCCAGCTCGCCGAGCCGCGCGATGAGCGACGGCTCGAAATGCGCGTCGCGGTCCCACTGCGCCGCGAAGGGCACCACATGCTCGGCGACGAACGCGCGCGCCGTGTCGCGGATCGCGCGCTGCTCCTCCGTGAGGGCGAGGAGCTCCATCAGCCGGCGTAGGTGTAGAAGCCGCGACCCGACTTGCGGCCGTACCAGCCGGCCGCGACGTACTTCTTGAGGAGGGGGCAGGGCCGGTACTTCGGGTCGCCGAGGCCCTCGTGGAGCACCTCGAGGATCGCGACGCAGGTGTCGAGGCCGATGAAGTCGGCCAGCGTCAGCGGACCCATCGGGTGGTTCATGCCGAGCTTCATCACCTGGTCCACCGCCTCGGGCGTGCCGACGCCCTCCATCACGGCATAGCAGGCCTCGTTGATCATCGGCATGAGGATCCGGTTGGCGATGAACCCCGGGAAGTCATTCGCCTCGACCGGCACCTTGCCGAGGGCCTTGGCGAGCTCGACGGTGCGGGCGTTCACGGCGTCGCTGGTCGCGAGGCCGCGGATCACCTCGACGAGCTGCATCACCGGCACCGGGTTCATGAAGTGCATCCCGATCACGGCCTCGGGGCGCTTCGTCACCGCGGCGATCTCGGTGATGGCGATGGAGCTGGTGTTGGTCGCGAGGATCGCGCCGGCGTCGGCCTTGGCGTCGAGCTCGCGGAAGATCTGGAGCTTGAGGTCCTTCCGCTCGGTGGCCGCCTCCACGATGACCGTCGCGCCGGCGACGGCGTCGAGGGACGTGGCGGTGACGATCCGCCCCATCGCGGCGGCCTTCGCGGCCGCGTCGAGGGCGCCCTTCTTCACCTGGCGATCGAGGTTCTTGTCGATCGTCGCAGTGGCCCGCGCGAGCGCGTCGGCGGAGACGTCGATCAGGGTGACGGCGAAGCCGCTGGCCGCGCAGACGTGGGCGATCCCGTTGCCCATCTGTCCGGCGCCGACGACGGCGAAACGGTCGGTCATGGTGGAGCTCAACGTGGAGGCGGCACCGCGGCCGCCGGTGGTCAGGCGTGCGCGGCCCCCGGCCCCAGCCGACGCCGCGCGCGGAACAGGAGAAAGGTAACCGCCCCGAGGGTCGCCGCGGCCACGAGCCCGGCGCCGCTGCCTGCCGATCCGCCGCTGAGCCACGCCGGCCCGACCCCGTGCCAGCGCGGGTCGAGCGGGAAACCGGGTCCCGTGGCGAGCGGCGCCACGTCGAAGGCGAATGCCTGCGTGACCTCGATCACGTAGTGGGCCACGAACCCGGCGGCGATCCCGCCGGTGACCACGCGCAAGGCGCCGAGACACGCGCCGAGGGCCCCGACGGCCACGATACTGGCCGGCGTGACGACGCCGTCCCGCATCAGCAGCACCACGATGCTCCCGAGGGCCGAGGCGACGAGCGCCGCCGCATCGCCCCACCGCGCCTCGAGGAGCCCGACGAGGTAGCCCCGGACCGCCAGTTCCTCGGCGGCGGTCAGCGCCAGCAGCGCCAGCGCGAGGTCCGCGGCGGCGACGCCGCGTGCACCGCCGGTCGGATCGAGCGCCGCGAGCCCGGTCCCGAGCAGCAGCCCGGCCGGCACCGCGACGGCAGCGAGCCCCGTCCCGGCGCCGACGAGCAGGCCGAGCGGCCGCCATCCCTCACTCGCGACGCCGGTGATCCGCCAGTCTCCGCGGTCGAAGAGGATGCCCGCGGCGAGGTGTGCCACTGCGAGCGCGAAGGTGATGATCAGCTGGAAGAGGAGCTGGCCCGGCAGCCCACGCGGCAGCCCGCCGGGCAGGACGGGCTTGAGCGCGATGCCGATGAAGATGAAGACGGTGCCGGCGAGGCCGATGAGCGCGGCGAGGCGTCCCGCGATCCGGATCGCCTCGTCGATGCGCTCGGACGCGGAGACGACGGCCACGTGCGCTCAGGCCCGCTCGACGCTGAGCGCGACGGCATTGCCGCCGCCGAGGCAGAGCGTCGCGAGGCCCGTGCGCTTCCCCTGCTGCTCGAGCGCGTGCAGCAGCGTGACGAGCACGCGCGCGCCGCTCGCGCCGATCGGATGGCCGAGGGCGATCGCGCCGCCGTTCACGTTCACGCGCGCGAAGTCCCAGCCGAGTCCGTCGCCGTCGGCCAGCGCCTGCGAGGCGAACGCCTCGTTCGCCTCGATCAGGTCGTAGTCGCCGATGGTGGTGCCGGTCCTGCGCATCAGGTTCTGCACCGCGACGATGGGCGCGAAGAAGAGGTCCTGCGGGTCGCCGCCGCCGGAGGCGTAGCCGGTGATGCGGGCGAGGATCGGGAGGCCGTGGGCCTTCGCGAACGCCTCGCTGGCGACCACGAGCGCGGCCCCGCCGTCGTTGAGCCCCGGCGCGTTGCCGGCGGTGACGGTCAGCTCCTCGGGCTTCATGTCCCTGGGCGCGTCCTTCGGGAAGGCCGGCTTGAGCTTCGCGAGCGCCTCGAGCGAGGTGTCGGCGCGCGGCGACTCGTCGGTGTCCACGACCACCGGCTTCTTGCCGGCGATCTCCACCGGCGCGATCTCGGCCTTGAAGCGCCCGGCCTGGATGGCCGCGACCGCCTTCTGGTGCGAGGCGAGCGCGAACTCGTCCTGCCGCGCGCGCGTGATCCCCGCCTTCTTCGCCGTGTACTCGGCGTGGCCGCCCATGTGGCGGTCATGGAAGGCGCACCAGAGGCCGTCCTTGATGAGCCCGTCGGCCATGGTCTGCGGCCCGAACTTGATGCCGCTCCTCATCCCCGTCACGTAGTGCGGCGCGTTGGACATGGACTCCTGTCCGCCGGCAACGAGGCACTGCTCGTCGCCCGCGCGGATCGCCTGGGCGGCGAGCATCACCGCCTGGAGGCCGGACCCGCAGACCTTGTTGACGGTGTAGGCGGGCACGATGCCCGGGATGCCGGCCTTCATCGCGGCCTGCCGCGCGGGTGCCTGCCCGACGGCGGCCTGCAGCACGTTGCCCATGATCACCTCGCCGATCGCGGCGGGGTCCACCGTGGCGCGCGCGAGGGCGGCGCGGATGGCGACCGCCCCGAGCTCGGGAGCGGTGAGCGGGGCGAGCCCGCCGAGGAAGCGGCCGATCGGCGTGCGGGCGGCGGAGACGATGACGGGCGTGCGGTCGGTCATTATGGAAGGGCTCCGGGCAGCTATCGCTGCCGGCGGGTGGAGTTGAAGCCGATGCTCGCGCCGACCGCCGGGAGCATGGCGATGACGTTCGCGGTGACCCAGCGCGCCTTGGTGCTCATGCCGGCGCGGGGACGGCCCTCGGGGCCGAGGACCATCTTGGCGAGGCCGAGCGCGGCCACGAAGCCGACGCCGGTGCCGAGCGCGGTGGCGTCGAAATCGCCCGTCTGGTCGCCGATGCTGCCGATCGCGTAGACGACCCCCGCGGTGGCGAGGCCGCCGCCGATGATGCCGCCGATATAGCCGGTGTTGCGGATGGTCGTCTCGTTGGACGCGCCCGCCCGCTGCACGCCCTCCTCGGCGACGAAGCGGCCGACGATGAAGCCCCCGATGCCGGCGTAGCCGCCGACGACCACCTCGCCGGCGACGCGGACGGCTTCGAGCCGGGGCCGCTCCTGCACCTGCGCGGCCGCCGGGGCGGCGAAGACCGCGAGCGCCGCGAGGGCGGCGCCGGCCAGCGCCGCGTCCGCGAGGTGGCGAGCCGCGGACCGGCCGAGGGCGCCGCGGGCGACCGTCACGCCTCCGCTCCCGCCGAGGACGGCGTGAGCGCGCGCGCGCGGATCTCGTCGAGGAGCCGAGCCTGGAAGGACTCGACCGAGACGACCTCCTGCTTCTTCCCCGCCCCGCGGACGCGCACGGCGACCTGTCCGGCTTCCGCCTCGCGCTTCCCGATGACCGCCATGTAGGGGACCTTCATGAGCTCGCCGTCCCGGATCCGGTAGTTGAGCGTGTCGCTGCGGTCATCGCAGCTTGCGCGGATGCCGGCGGCCCGGAGGCGCGCCGTGACCTCCTGCGCGTACCCCAGGACCTCGTCGGAGATCGGCAGCACCCGCACCTGCTCGGGCGAGAGCCACACCGGGAACGCGCCCGCGAAGTGCTCGATGAGGATCGCGAGGAACCGCTCGAACGAGCCGCTCACGGCGCGATGGATGACCACCGGGCGGTGCGCGGCATTGTCCTCGCCGGTGTACTCGAGGTCGAAGCGCTCGGGCGCGTTGTAGTCGAGCTGGATCGTGCCGAGCTGCCAGGCGCGGCCGATCGAGTCCATGACGTCGAAGTCGATCTTGGGCCCGTAGAAGGCCCCGTCGCCCTCCTTCATCTCATACGGGCGGCCGGTGCTCTCGAGCGCGGCGCGCAGGGCGCCCTCGGCGCGGTCCCAGAGCTCGTCGGAGCCGATCCGCTGCTCGGGGCGCGTGGCGAACTTGAGCTTCGCCGTCAGGCCGAACGTGTCGTAGTACCCGAGAATGAAGTCCATGAGGAACTTCACCTCGGACGCGATCTGGTCCTCGCGGAGATAGATGTGGCAGTCATCCTGCGAGAATTGCCGCACGCGGGTGAGCCCGGACAGCGCGCCCGAGATCTCGTTCCGGTGCAGCACGTCGAAGGTGACGTAGCGCTTGGGGAGCTCGCGGTACGAGTGCTTGTGCGCGTGGAAGTACAGATGGTGCGAGGGGCAGTTCATCGGCTTGAGCGACATCGACAGCGAGTCCTCCGCCGAGCCGCCGCGCTCCGCCTCCTCCTTGTCCCACACGAGGAACATGTTCTCCTTGTACTTCCCCCAGTGCCCCGACTGCTCCCACAGCTTCTTCGTGTAGAGGAGCGGCGTCTTGATCTCGAGGAACCGCTCGCGCTGGCGCTCGCGGATGAACTCCTCGAGCGTGAGCCAGAGCTGGGTGCCCCGGGGCGTCCAGAACGCCGCGCCGGGCGCGTGCGGGAAGAACTGGAAGAGATCGAGCTGCCGTCCCACGACGCGGTGGTCGCGCTTCTTCGCCTCCTCCATCCGGTGGAGGTGCTGCTCGAGCTCCTCCTTGCGGAAGAACGCGGTGGCGTAGATGCGCTGCAGCATCTGCCGGCGCTCGTCGCCGCGCCAGTAGGCGCCGGCGGTCGAGAGCAGCTTGAAGTGCTTGAGGTACGACGTGTCGGGGACGTGCGGCCCGCGGCAGAGGTCGGTGAAGGGCCCGTCGGTGTAGGTCGAGATGACCTCGTCGGAGCCCTCGAAGTCCTCGAGGCGCTCGAGCTTGAGCGGGTCGTCGGCGAAGACCTGCCTGGCCTCGGCCTGGCTGACCTCGGCGCGCACGAACGGGTACTTCTCGGCCACCACCTTCCGCATCTCGGCCTCGAAGGCCTCGAGGTCCTCGGGCGTGAACGGCTTGGTGACCTCGAAGTCGTAGTAGAAGCCGTCGTCGATGGCGGGGCCGAAGCCGATCTTCGCGTCGGGACGAAGGCGGCGGACCGCGGTCGCGAGGATGTGGGCGCCGGAGTGGCGCAGCACGGCGAGGGCGCGCGGGTCCTTCTCGGTGATGACCTGGAAGGCGCCGCCGGACCGCACGGGCGTCATCAGGTCCTGCACCGCGCCGTCGATCGAGACGGCGAGCGCGGCCTGGAGGAGCCGCGGCCCGATGGTCGCGACCACGTCGCGGGCGAGGGTGCCGGGCGCGACCTCGCGGGTCGCGCCATCGGGGAGGGTGAGGACGAGCAGGGCGGGCGCAGCGGCGCTCATGAGCGGAACAGGTCGAGCAGGACGGGGACCGCCGGCCCGCGCCAGAACGCGAGGCCGAGCCCGAGGACGGCGAAGACGAAGAACAGGCTCCACCCGAGCACGAGACGGGGGCGGAGCGGCGCATCGGCCGGCGTGGGCTGGGACGGGCGCGGCGGCATCGGGCCGGGAGGCGGAAGGGAGGGGCGGACGGCGTTTCCCTGCTTGCCGAGCCGCGCATCGAGGGACAGCCTTCAAAGTAGCGGGGCACCACGGGCCCCGCCAACCACGAACCCCGCGTGCCATGCGCGTCGTCCGCGTCGACGAACCCGACTCCGAGAAGCACTGGTACTGGCTGGCCGCGGGCATCGCGATCGGGCTCGCGGCGGGGGTGGCGATCGGGCGCCGGCGGGGCGGGCGGCTGTCGTGGCGCGCGCTCGTCGGGCGGTTGCGGGCCCTCGCCGGGAAGGCGGGTGACCTCGGGCCGCTGCTCGCGGCGGCGCGCGACATCAAGGCGGCGTGGGATGCGGCGGAGGACGCGGACGAGGCGGATGTCCGCCGATCGTCCGGGCGGTCCGCCACTGACGACGAGGAGGATGCGGGCCTCGACGGCGCCACCGACGACTGGGACGACGATGGCGAGGAGGTCGACGACGAGGACGCCGAGGCGGCGGAGACCGACGGCGACGACGCCCTCGATGCCCGGGTCCTCGAGGCGTTCCTCAATGACCCGATCCTCGCCGAACGGCCGGTGGAGATCGACGAGGAACGCCCCGGCTCCATCGTGCTCCACGGCGAGGTGCGGGGGGCCCGCGAGATCCGGCACGCGGTCACCATCGCCCGCGGCGTCCCGGGTGTCGTGCGGGTGCGTGAGCGGCTCACGGTCCGGAAGCGGTCCCGCTAACTTGCGGGGATGAGCGAGACGACCGACCGCACGACGCCCGACTTCCCCACGCACTTCGACTTCGCCACGGCCGAGCCGCAGCTCGGCGCTGCCTGGGAGGCGGCCGGCGTCTTCCGCGCCGAGGCCGCGCGTACCACCCGAGCCGGCGGCGACCGCGACCCGTTCACGATCCTCATCCCGCCGCCGAACGTCACCGCGGTGCTGCATGTGGGGCACGGGCTCAACAACACGGTGCAGGACGTGCTCGTCCGCTGGCGCCGGATGGCCGGCGACGAGGCGCTCTGGCTCCCCGGCACCGACCACGCCGGCATCGCGACCCAGAACGTCGTCGAGAAGCAGCTCGCCAAGGAGGGGAGGACGCGCTTCGACCTCGGCCGCGAGGCCTTCGTGCAGCGCACCGAGCGCTTCGTCGAGGAGACCGGCGGCCAGATCCTGCGGCAGCTGCGCTCGATCGGCGCGTCGGCCGACTGGTCGCGCACCGCCTACACCTTCTCCCCCGCCCTCTCGACGGCCGTGCGCGAGGCGTTCGTGCGGCTCTGGGAGCGGGACCTCGTGTACCGCGGCCACCGCGTGATCCACTGGTGCCCGCGCTGCCTCACCTCGCTCTCGGACGAGGAGGCGGAGTTCCACGAGACGGAATCGAAGCTCTACCACGTGCGCTACCCGCTCGCCGACGACCCGTCGCAGGGGATCACGATCGCGACCTCGCGGCCGGAGACGATCCTCGCCGACGTGGCCGTCGCGGTGCACCCCGAGGACGAGCGCTACGCGGCGTTCGTGGGGCGGCGGCTCACGCTGCCGCTCGTCGGGCTCACGATCCCCGTGATCGCCGACGACTACGTGGAGAAGGACTTCGGCACCGGCGCGCTCAAGATCACGCCGGCGCACGACGCGAACGACTTCGAGGTCGGGACGCGCCACGGGCTCGCGATGCCGGTGGTGATCGACGCGACCGGCCGGATCGCCGCGGGCCACCCGGATGACCGTGGCCGCATCCCAGCCGAGCTGGCGGGGCTCGACCGCTTCGAGGCGCGCACGCGGGCAGTCGCGATGCTCGAGGCCGCCGGCGCGCTCGTGAAGGTCGTCGCCTACGCGAACAGCGTGCGCCGCTGCTACCGCTGCGACACCGTGGTCGAGCCGCGGCTCTCGATGCAGTGGTTCGTGCGGATGGAGCCGCTCGCCCGCCCCGCGCTCGCGGCGCAGCGGGACGGGACGCTGCGCATCCTGCCCGAGAAGTGGGAGAAGGTCTACGAGAACTGGCTCACCGGCATCCGCGACTGGAACATCTCGCGGCAGCTCTGGTGGGGGCACCGCATCCCCGTGTTCACCTGCGAGCAGGGGCACGAACTCGCCTACCGCACCGACCCGTCCGCCTGCGCGTCCTGCGGCGGCCGCATCGTCGCGCAGGACGAGGACGTCTTCGACACCTGGTTCTCGTCGGGCCTCTGGCCCTTCTCCACGCTCGGCTGGCCGGACGAGGAGAGCGCGGACCTCAAGGCGTTCTTCCCGAGCGACGTGCTCGTCACCGCGCCCGAGATCCTCTTCTTCTGGGTCGCCCGGATGATCATGACGAGCTACGCGTTCCTCGGCCGCGCGCCGTTCCACACGGTGTACCTGCACGGCACCGTGCGCGACATGCAGCACCGCAAGATGTCCAAGTCGCTCGGCAACGGCATCGACCCGCTCGACGTCGTGGAACGGTTCGGCGCCGACGCGCTTCGCTGGACGCTCATCCAGGGGATGGGGCTCGGCGTGGACGTGATGCTCGACCCGGACGACCTCGAGAAGTCGTTCGCCCCGGGGCGCAACTTCGCGACCAAGCTGTGGAACATCGGCCGCTTCCTGCTGTTGCAGGTGGGAGATGAGCCGATCACATCGCTTGATGGCATGGACGCGGCACGGTTCACCCTCGCCGACCGCTGGATCCTCGGCCGGCTCGACGCCGCGATCGCCGAGTGCGACGCGGCGCTCGGCCCGTCCCGTCCAGCGGGCGGCCACTGGCCGGACGCGGAGCGCCAGACCGGCATGCGCCTCGACGCGTATGCGGAGGCCGCGCGCCGCTTCGTCTGGAACGAGCTCGCGGACTGGTACGTGGAGGCGGTGAAGGCGCGACTCGCGCAGCCGGGCGCGGACCGCGAGGTCGCGCGCGCCGTGCTCGTGCACGTCTTCGACCGCGGCCTGCGGCTGCTGCACCCGATCATGCCGTTCGTGACCGAGGCGCTCTGGCAGCGCCTGCCCGGGTACGTGCCGGGCACCTTCCTCGCGCGGGCGAGCTGGCCCACGCGCGGGACCGAGACGGGGGCGGGCGGTGCGGACTTCGAGGTGGTCCGCGAGACGGTGGATGCGCTGCGCGCGATCCGTGCCGAGTACGGCGTGCAGCCGGGCGCCGCGATCAC
>JAIBBJ010000130.1 GCA_019694735.1 Gemmatimonadaceae bacterium
GCCTCCTGCGCGAGCGGGGCGATGGCGTGCACGTCGCGCGTGCGGCGGGCCACCGCCTCGGCGCCCTCCTTCGCCTCGGGATGGTACTGCGGGCAGTCGGTGACGAGGCGCGTGCCCGGGAACTCGGCGACCACGTGGTCGCCCTCGGTCACGCGGTACACCGGCTCGGCGATGACCTCGCCGATGACCTCGGCGACGAGGTCCCACTTCCCGAGGATGCGCTTGACCTCGGCCTCGCGTCCCTGCTTCGCCACGACGAGCATCCGCTCCTGCGACTCCGAGAGGAGGATCTCGTACGGGGTCATCCCCTCCTCGCGGACGGGCACCTTCCGCGTGTCGATCGTGACGCCGACATCGCCGCGCTCGGCCATCTCGGCCGAGGAGGAGGTGAGGCCGGCGGCGCCCATGTCCTGGATGGCGACGATGTGCCCGGAGCGGATGAGTTCCAGCGACGCCTCGAGGAGGAGCTTCTCGGTGAAGGGGTCGCCGACCTGGACGCGGGGGCGCTTGGCCTCGTTCTCCTCGGAGAGGTCCTCGGAGGCGAAGGAGGCGCCGTGGATGCCGTCGCGGCCGGTGCGGGCACCGACGGCGATGACGGGGTTGCCGACGCCCTCGGCCTTGGCGCGGATGAGCTCCTCCTCCTTGAGGAGGCCGACGCACATCGCGTTGACGAGCGGGTTCCCCTCGTAGGCGGCGTCGAACATGACGTCGCCGGCGACGGTGGGGATGCCGACGCAGTTGCCGTAGTCGCCGATGCCCTTCACGACGCCGGCGACGAGGTAGCGGACGCGCGGCGTCTCGAGGGAGCCGAAGCGCAGCGAGTTGAGCATCGCGATGGGGCGGGCGCCCATCGTGAAGACGTCGCGGAGGATGCCGCCGACGCCGGTGGCCGCGCCCTGGTAGGGCTCGACCGCCGACGGGTGGTTGTGCGACTCGATCTTGAAGGCCACCGCCAGCCCGTCGCCGATGCTGATGACGCCGGCGTTCTCGCCGGGGCCCTGGAGGACCCACGGCGCCTGGGTGGGGAGGGTCTTGAGCACCGGGCGGGAGTGCTTGTACGAGCAGTGCTCGGACCAGAGCGCGGAGATGATGCCGAGCTCGGTGAAGGTCGGCGTGCGGCCGACCATGGCCGCGAGGCGCTCGTACTCGTCCATCGTGAGTCCGTGCTCGGCGACGAGCGCGGGGGTGATGACGGGATCGCCGGGGCGGGGCGTGGCCTTCGTGGTCACTTGGAGCGGAGTCCCTTGAAGAGATCGCGGATGAAGGTGCCGGTCGCGGACTGCTGGGTGCGGCCGATGAGGTCGATCTCGCCGGCGTCGAGCCACATGCCGTGGCAGGCGGGACAGACATCCACCTTGATGGAGGAGAACTCCCGCTCGGCGAGGTCGGCGCCGCACTTGGGGCACTTCATGTAGTGCGAGCGGCGCTCGGCGGCGGCGCGCTCGGCGTCGAGCTTCGCGCGCTGGGCCCTGATGAGCTCGGCGTCGGCGAGGAGGAAGTACTCGTCTTCGTTCCGGGAGGGCTTCTCGGTGGACATGCGGCGGAGTGGAGGCTGGAGGATGGACGGTGGGCCGGGCGCGCGGCGGCGGGGCGCTACGCCTTCGTGAGCGACAGCAGGCTCTCGAAGAGCACCTTGCCGTCGGTGGAGCCGAGGAGCGGCTCGAGGGCGCGCTCGGGGTGGGGCATCATGCCGACGACGGTGCCGGTGCGGTTGGTGACGCCGGCGATGTTGCGCATCGAGCCGTTGGGGTTCGCGGCAGCGGTGGCGGCGCCGGTCGCATCCACGTAGCGGAACGCGACCTGACCCTCGCCCTCGATCCGGTCGAGCTCCTCGGGGCCGGCGACGAAGCGGCCGTCCCCGTGGGCGATGGGCATGGTGAGGAGCGCGCCCTTCGCGGCGGCGCTGGTGAAGACCGTCGCGGTGGACTCGACCCTGAGGGTGACCGGCAGGGAGCGGAACTGCAGCGACTCGTTGCGGAGCAGGGCGCCGGGGAGCAGGCCGGCCTCGACGGCGATCTGGAAGCCGTTGCAGATGCCGATGACGGGGCCGCCCTTCCGCGCGTGGGCGACGACCTCCTGCATGATCGGCGAGAAGCGGGCGATCGCGCCGGAGCGGAGGTAGTCGCCGTAGCTGAAGCCGCCGGGGAGGATGACCACGTCGGCACCCTGGAGGTCGTGGTCCTTGTGCCAGAGCATCACGGCCTGCTCGTGGAGCTGCTCGACGATCGCGAGCAGGGCGTCCTCGTCGCAATTGGAGCCGGGGAACGAGACGACGCCGACCTTCATGCGGGGGTCACCGAGGCGATCTCGTAGTCTTCCGTGACCGGGTTAGCGAGCAGCCGCGTGCACATCTCGCGCACCGAGCGCTCGGCGTGGGCGGCGTCGGTGGCGGTCTCCTCGATCACGAGGTGCCGGCCGACGTGGACGTCGCCGACGGAGGAGAAGCCGAGGGTGTGGAGGGCGCCGGCGACGGCCTTGCCCTGCGGGTCGAGGAGGCCCTTGCGGGGGACGATATGGACGGCGACGCGGAACCGCTTCACGGGGTGCTTCCCTCGGGAGAAAGGTCGTCCTCCTCGGCGCCGGCATCGTCGGGCTCCGAGAAGATCGGCGGGAGTTCGAACATCGTGCGGATGAAGGCCAGCAGGATCCCCGTGACCATGTAACCCACGCCGACGGGGAAGAAGAAGTGCTTGGGCAGGAAGAAGAGCGCGAGGAGCGACGAGAAGAGGACGATGATCGCCGCGGCGCCGTGGAGCGTCTTGAAGGTGAACTTCGGCCAGCCCGGGAAGGGGACGTCGGAGATCATCAGCGCGGCGAGCGTGAGCATCAGGAAGCGCATGATGACCTCCCACGGCCAGCCGATGAAGACGTCGTTGTAGAGCGGCGTCTGGCTGAACCAGTAGTAGGTCGCGAGGGTGCCGCCGGCGGCGGGGCTCGGGAGGCCCTTGAACCACGGGATCTTCTTCTTGGCGCCGGCGCTCTCGACGTTGAAGCGGGCGAGGCGCATCACCGCGGCGGCGGCGAAGATGAAGACGAGGATCCAGTCCCAGCCCGAGTGGCGCAGCACGGCGAAGTACATCATCAGGGCCGGCGCGAGGCCGAACGAGATGGCGTCCACGAGCGAGTCGAGCTCCTCGCCGAACTCGGAGCCGGTGTTGGTCGCGCGGGCGATGCGGCCGTCGAGCGCGTCGCAGAAGGCGCCGAGGACGATGTACCAGCTCGCCTGCTCGTGCTGGCCGCGCGACGCCGAGACGATGGCGAAGATGCCGAAGAAGAGGTTGGCGAGCGTGAACGCGTTGGGGAGCATCACCAGCGACGGGCGCGGGAAGCGCCGGCGGCGGGCGGCGGTCACTTGGGGAGCTCCGCGAGCACCGTCACGCCGGCCTGGGGCTTCTCGCCGAGCTGGACCTTGACCACCGAGCCGACCGGGACGAAGACGTCCACCCGGGAGCCGAAGCGGATGAGGCCCATCCGCTCGCCCTGCCCGGCGTCATCGCCCTCGCGCGAGTAGGTGACGATGCGCCGCGCGATGAGCCCGGCGATCTGGCGGAAGAGCACGCGGTGCCGGCCCGCCTGCACGCCGATGGAGCTCTGCTCGTTCTCGAGCGAGGCCTTGTCGGCGGCGGCGTTGAGGAACTTGCCGGGGTTGTAGTGCACGTAGGCGACCTTGCCCGAGACCGGGTAGCGGTTCACGTGCACGTTGAAGACGTTCATGAAGACGGAGATGCGGATCGCGCGGCCCTGCAGGAAGGCGGGTTCGTCCACCTCCTTGATGTCGATCACCCGGCCGTCGGCGGGGGAGATGACGAGGTCGGCGCCGCGGGGGCCGCTGCGCTCGGGGTCGCGGAAGAAGTACGCCACCCAGAGCACGAGCAGCGTGAGCACGAACGCGAGGAGCCAGAGGGGCCACGACCGGCGCGCGAGCGCGATGGTGTAGCCCGCGGCGGCCATCGCGAGGGCGATCAGGATGAAGGGGATCCCTTCGCGGGCGAAGTTCACGGGAGGCGGGTCAGGTCGAGGGGGGTGCCGGTGAGGCGCTCGTAGGCCTCGAGGTAGCGCGCGCTCGTGGCCGCGACGACCTCGTCCGGGAGGGTGGGGGGCGGGTAGTTGCCGTCCCAGCGGCCGGCGCGGCGCTCGGCGTCGAGCCAGTCGCGCAGCGGCTGCTTGTCGAAGCTCGGCTGCCCGCGGCCCGGCGCGTACCGGTCGGCGGGCCAGAAGCGCGAGCTGTCGGGGGTCATCGTCTCGTCGATCAGCAGGATGCGGCCGTCGGGAGCGCGGCCGAACTCGAACTTGGTGTCGGCGATGATGATGCCGCGCTGCGCCGCGATGTCGCGGCCGCGCCCGTAGAGGTGCCGGGCGAGGCGCTCCAGCTCGGCCGCCGCCTCGGCGCCCACCGCGCCGCGCATCGCCGCGACGGTGATGTTCTCGTCGTGCCCCGTCTCGGCCTTCGTGGCGGGGGAGAAGATCGGCGGGTCGAGCCGGTCGCTCTCGCGGAGCCCCGTCGGAAGCCGCTCGCCGGCGAGGGTGCCGCTCGCCTGGTACTCCTTCCAGGCCGAGCCGGAGAGGTAGCCGCGGACGACGCACTCCACGGGGAAGACCTCGGTGCGGCGGCAGAGCATGGCGCGGCCGGCGAGCTCGTCGCGATGCATCTGCACCGCGGGCACCGCGGCGACGATCGCCTCGACGTCGCTGGCGATCAGGTGGTGCGCGACCTCGGACTCGAACTGGCGGAGCCACCAGGCGGTGATGCTGGTGAGCACCGCGCCCTTGTACGGCACGAGCTCGCGCATCACGACGTCGAAGGCGCTCACGCGGTCGGAGGCGACCATCAGCAGGCGCTGGTCGTCCACGGCGTACACGTCGCGGACCTTGCCGCGGCGGATGAGCGGGAGCGGCAGGTTGGTGCTGCCGACGAGCATCGGGGTCATACGCGGACCTCCTCGCGCGCGGGGCCGGCGCCGCCCGCGGCCACGAGGATCGGGTCCACGACCTCGGCGAGGAAGTCGTCCACCTGGTGCGCCGCGCGGCCGATGAAGCGGGACGGGTCGAGCGAGTCCCGGATGTCGCCGCCGGGGACGGTCCACGCCGGGTCGGCGGCGAGGCGGTCGAGCATGTCGTTGCGCGTGCCCGCGTCCTTCATCGCGCGGGCGGCGGCGATCGAGTGGACGCGGATCACCTCGTGCGCGTCCTGCCGGGACATCCCGGCCGCGACGGCCCGCACGATGAGCGACTCGGTCGCCATGAACGGCAACTCCTCGTCGATCCGCTGCCGGATGCGCGCCGGGTGCACCTCGAGGCCGCCCGCGACGTTCTCCATCAGGATGAGGATCGCATCGGTGGCGAGGAAGGCCTCGGGGATGACGAGGCGGCGGATGGCCGAGTCGTCGAGGGTGCGCTCGAAGTACTGGACGGCGTGGGTCTGGTTGGCCGTGCCGGCCACCTGCTGGACGAACCGCGCGAGGCTGTTGATCCGTTCCGCGCGCATCGGGTTGCGCTTGTACGCCATCGCGGAGGAGCCGATCTGGTCCCTCTCGAACGGCTCCTCGATCTCGCCGAAGCTCTGGAGCATGCGGAGGTCGCTGGCGAACTTGGCGGCGCTGGTGGCGATCCCGGCGACCACGTCGAGGACGTGCGCGTCCACCTTGCGCGAGTAGGTCTGGCCGCTGACCGGGATGGACCCGGAGAAGCCCATCGCGTGGCAGACGCGGCGGTCGAGCTCGCGGACCTTCGCGTGGTCGCCCCTGAAGAGTTCGAGGAAGCTCGCCTGCGTGCCGGTGGTGCCCTTCACGCCGCGCATCGGGAGCGTGGCGATGCGGTGGTCGAGGTCGGCGAGGTCGAGCGCGAGGTCCTGCATCCAGAGCGTCGCGCGCTTGCCGACGGTCGTGAGCTGCGCCGCCTGGAGGTGGGTGTACCCGAGCGTGGGCGTGTCGCGCCACTGCCGGGCGAAGGCGGCGAGCGCGCGGAGGATCGCGACGACGCGGCCGCGGAGCAGCTCGAGCCCGCGCCGCATCTGGATCAGGTCGCCGTTGTCGGTGACGTAGCAGCTCGTCGCGCCGAGGTGGATGACGCCCTTCGCGGCCGGGGCGACGTCGCCGTAGGCGTGCACGTGGGCCATCACGTCGTGCCGGAAGCGCTTCTCGTACTCGGCGACCGTCGCGAAGTCGATGTCGTCGAGGTGCGCCGCCATCTCCGTGAGCGCGGCCTCCGGGATGTCGATGCCGAGGGCGCGCTCGTGCTCGGCGAGCGCCAGCCAGAGTCGGCGCCAGAGCCCGTGGCGGACCTGCGGGCTCCAGAGCTCCAGCATCGCCTTCGAGGCGTAGCGCTGGGCGAGCGGGGAGGAGTACTGCGCGTGGAGCGGCGACGTCATGAGATGCGGAAATCGGTGGAGTAGACGGTGCCGGCCCGCTCGAAGAACATCCGGATGGGCCCGCGGCCGCTGTAGTACTCGAGCGTGCGCGCCGCCTGCTGCGCGTCGGTCACCGGCGTGCGGTTGACCTGGATGATGACGTCGCCCGGCTGGAGGCCGAGCGCCTGCTGCACGCGCTCGGTCACCTTGTAGACCACGGCGCCCTGCGCCGAGCGGACGCCGCGCTCCTCGCGGATGGCGGGCGTGAGCGAGATGAGCTCGAGCTCCTTGAGCACGGCGACCTTCTCGGCGCCGACCTCGGGGAGGTCCTTCACGCGCACGGCGACCTGCTGCTCGCGCGACCCGCGGCGGACCTGCAGCTGCGCGGTCTCGCCGACGCGGAGCTCGAGGAGCTCGGCCTCCCAGTCGTAGGGGTTGCGGATCTGGCGGTCGCGCGAGCGGACGATCACGTCGCCGACGCGCAGCCCGGCCTCCTCGGCGGGGCTCCCCGGCACGATGCGCTCGATGGCGGCGCCGGTGTTGAGCGAGCCGCGGCCCGCGGTCGCGCCGGTCTGCTGCACCTTCACGCCGATCCACGGGCGCCGCACGCTGCCGTGCGCGAGCAGGTCCTCGGCGACGCGGCGCGCGCGGTCGATCGGGATCGCGAAGCCGAGCCCGATGGAGCCGCCGGAGGGGGTGTAGATGGAGGAGTTGACGCCGACGACCTCGCCGGTCGCCGCGATGAGCGGACCGCCGGAGTTGCCGGGATTGATCGAGGCGTCCGTCTGGATCATGTCCACGTAGACGCCCGGGCCGTCGCCGCGCCCGGTGAGGTTGCGGCCGACGCCGCTCACCACGCCCGCGGTGACCGAGGGCTCCGAGTTGCCGAGGAGGAAGCCGTACGGGTTGCCGATCGCGATGACCCACTCGCCGACGAGGAGGCCGCGCGAGGTGCCCAGCGGGGCGGTGGGGAGGTCCTTCGCGTCCACCTTGAGCACGGCGAGGTCGTTGAGCTCGTCCTCGCCGACGACGGTCGCCGGGTAGGTGGTGCCGTCGCGGAGCGCGACCTGCACCTTGCTGGCGCCGCTCACGACGTGGGCGTTGGTGACGATGACGCCGTCGGACCGGACGATGAAGCCGGAGCCGATGCCCGAGGAGACCTGCTGCCCGGAGCGGTTGCCGAAGAAGAGGTCGAACGGCGAGGCGGCGGCGCGCTCGAGGCGCTCGGTCTGCACCGTGACGACGGCGGGCGAGACGCGGGCGACGGCCTCGGTGATGGCGGTGCGGCGCGAGCCGGCGATGGCCTCCGGCGACGGATCGGGCGCGGGAAGCTGGGCGGCGGCCTGCGCGGCGGGGCGCGCCGGCTGCTGGGCGTCGGTGAGGCTGGGGTTCGCGCCCTCGCAGGCCGCAAGGGCGAGGAAGAGGGCCGGCCCGAGCCGGCGCGCGGTGCGGGGCATGTGCGCGATCACTTGGTGCGGCGCGGTCGGGCGCGCCGGCTGATGTCGCCGAGGAAGCGGTCGATGCCGCGGTCGGTGAGCGGATGCTGGAGGAAGGCGTGGAGCGCGGCGGGCGTGACCACGGCCGCGTGCGCGCCGGCCAGGGCGAGCGCGGCGAAGCGGGTCGCGCTCGGCGCGCCGGCGACGACGACGTCGCACTCGGCGTGGCCGCGGTCGAGCGCATCGCGCAGCTCGGCGACGACGGCCTCGGCCTCGGTGCCGACCGCCTCCAGCGTATCCACCGGCACCACGACGTGGGTGGCGCCGGCCTTCGCGGCGAGGAGCCCCTGGGCGGCGGAGTGCACGAGGGTGGCCGCGACCGGGATCCCCTCGGTGGCGAGGCGGCGGACGGCGGGGAGCGCGTCCTCGACGAACGGCACGGCGATGATCGCGTGCTCGACGAGCTTGCGGAGCGCCTTGGCGCCCCGGAGGATCTCCGCCGGGTCGAGGGAGGGGACGCTGGCGAAGATCGGGAGGTCCGTGCGCTCGGTGAGTTCGGCGAGCACCTCGCGCGGGTCCGCGTGCGGGACCTCGGCGGCGAGGATGGCGGGAGTCGCGACCACGCCGTCGAGGAGGCCGGCCGCGGTGGCCCAGCGGATCTCGTCGGCGGCGATGGTGGCGAGGTAGAGGCGCATCAGGCGGGCAGGTACAGGTCGGCGGGATAGGTGACCGCTTCGAGGCAGAGCCCGACCGCGGGGGCGGGGGGCGACACCTCGTCGTTGGTCGCGGCGACGAGCAGGGCGGTGAAGTCCTCCTTCGGCCGCTGTCCGCCCGCCACCTCGAGCATCGTGCCGACGAGGAACCGCACCATGTGGTGCAGGAACCGGTTGGCCGCGACGTCGAACACCAGCCCTTCGGGGAGGCCCGGGTCGGCGGGGCGCCAGCGGGCGAGGTGGACCTCGCACGCATGGTCGTCGTCGTCCGGTGCCGTCCCGCGCACGGCGAAGCCGCGGAACGTGTGCCGCCCCACCAACCGCGCCGCGCACCACTCGAGCGCCTCGCGGTCGAGGGCCCGGGACCAAGGGAGCGTCCAGCGGCGCCGGAACGGCGACGCGGCCCCCTCGTCGAGCCCCACCGCGTAACTGTAGCGGCGAGCGGTCGCACTGAAGCGCGCATGGAACCGCGGCACCATCTCGTGCGCTGCCGCGACCCACAGGTCGTGAGGGAGCTGTTCGTTCAGGACGCGCCGCAGCTTCCCCGCCGTCCAGTGCTCCGCGACGACGATCGATGCGGCCTGCCCCCGCGCGTGGACCCCGGCGTCGGTGCGGCCGGCACCGGTCACGCGGACCGGTGCGCCCTGCAGCTTCGCCAGGACCTGCTCGAGGACCCCCTGCACGGTGCGCCGTCCGGGTTGGACCTGCCAGCCGGCGAACTCCGTGCCGTCGTAGTGCAGGACCAGTTGGAGGGTGCGCTCCGCCACGCGAGAAAGCTACCGACGAGCGAGGGGTGATTCAAGCAACACGGTGAAGCGGACGCGCACGTGCGCCCGTTCATTGACACCGTGCGTCGCCCGTCGCCAGCTTTCGCCGCCGATGACCGCGCGCACGCTCCCCTCGCTCGCCCTCGCCCTGGGCAGCGCCACCGACCTCGACGCGGCCCTCGTCGCCCTGGCGGGCGCCGTCGCCGAGAACGACCGCGACGCCCACATCGCCCTCCTCCGGCACGATCCGCGGCAGGGACTGCTGCGCGAGCGGCTCGCCGTGCTCGACGGGCGCGTGCAGCGCTCCCCACTCGAGACCTCGCTGGAACAGCTGCCGCGCGTCGCCCTCGGGGCGGTCCGCGACGGCGGCACGTTCGCCGACGTGACGGAGGAGCCGGCGGCCTACGCGCGGCTCCTCAAGCTCCACCAGGCCGAGGACGGCGCGACGCTCTCGCTGCGCGGCATCAAGATCGACGGGCACCTCGAGGCGGTCATCGCGCTGGTCGAGCCCAAGCGCGTCTTCGGCACCCGCGCGGTGGAGCGCGTGGCGCCCTGCGTGGGGCTCTTCGAGCTCGCGCTCGCGCGGTTCCATGAGCGCGAGGCCCGCGACGAGGCGCGCCGGACGCTGGAGGAGGTGACCCAGCGCGTGCATGGCGAGTACCTCACCAAGCTCGCCGACCTCGAGCAGCAGGTGGTGAAGGCGCGCCAGACGGCGTCGATGCCGGTGATCGACCCGGCCGAGGCGGTCGCGAAGGAGAAGGAGGAGGCGCGCCGCGCCGAGGAGCAGCGGCGCAGCATGCGCAAGCTCGCCGCGCTCGAGCACCAGCTCACGGCGTCGGTGGGACAGCTGGAGCAGGCGCACATCGAGCTGCACCGGCGCTCCGAGGCGCTCCGCAACCGGACGCGCACGCTCTACCTGCTCGACCGCGTGATGTCGCTCGCGGCGGAGACCTCCGAGCCGAAGACGCTCGTCGAGGGGCTGCTGGCCCTCGTGGGCGACGACATGCAGGCGCTCCGCTGCTCGCTCTTCCTGGTCGGCCGCGAGCCCGGGACGATGTACCTCGCCGCCGCGCGCGGGCTCGCCCCGCACGTGCAGATCGGCAAGGTGGTCCCGATCGGCCACGGCGTCGCGGGCCGGGTCGCCGAGACGCTGCAGCCGATGCTCGTGGTCGACGCGGTGGACGCGAAGCAGCAGCCGCTCCTCGGCGACGACTATCTCACCACCGGCTCGTTCATCTCGTTCCCGCTCGTCCTGCACGGGGAGCTGGTGGGCGTGGTGAACCTCACGAACCGGGCCCAGCAGGGGCTCTTCGTCGAGGAGGACGTGGAGCGGGTCCGGATGCTCGGCCTCGTGATCTCGCTGATCGCGGTCGAGGCGCAGCTGCCCGAGCGCCTGCACGGCGCGTTCGCCAGCCGCTGACGCGCGGCACCCCACCGTCCGCGTGTCGTCGCTCCAGCCCCTCCTGAAGCGTCTCGCCGCCGGCGAGCGGCTCGATGCCGAGGCCGCCGGCGCCGCCTTCCAGGCCGTGATGGCCGGCGAGGCCACGCCGGCCCAGATCGCCGCCCTGCTGATGGCGCTCCGCGTGCGCGGCGAGACGCCGACCGAGGTGGCCGGCGCGGCCCGCGCCCTCCGCGCGGCGATGACGCCGCTCGACGTGCCCGAGCCCGACACGCTCGTGGACACCTGCGGGACCGGCGGCGGGACGGTCACCACCTTCAACATCTCGACCGCCGCGGCGCTGCTCGCGGCCGGCGCCGGGGTGCGGATCGCGAAGCACGGCAACCGGTCGTTCACCTCCAAGTCGGGCTCGGCCGACGTGCTGGAAGCGCTGGGCGTCCCCATCGACGTGCCCGTGGAGCGGATGCGCCGCGTGCTCGAGGAGGCGGGGATCGTCTTCATGTTCGCGCCCACGATGCATCCCGCGATGCGGCACGTGGGCCCCGTGCGCCGCGAACTCGCGATCCAGACGGTGATGAACCTCGTCGGCCCGCTGGCGAACCCGGCCCGTGCGGGGCGGCAGGTGATGGGCGTGGCCGATCCGGCACGGATGGAGCTGATCGCCGGCGCGCTGGCTGAGCTCGGCACCGCGCACTCGCTCGTGGTGCACGGCGCTCCCGGCCTCGACGAGATCTCGCCGCTCGGTCCGACGCAGGTGGTGGAGATCCGCGGCGGCACGGTGACGCGCTGGACGATCGACCCGGCGGCGCTGGGGCTCGCGGACGTCGCGCCGGAGGACCTGGCCGGCGGCGAGCCCGCGCAGAACGCGCAGGTGATCGAGCGGGTGCTGCTCGGGAAGGGACCGCGCGGCGCGGAGGCGGCGGTGCTGCTGAATGCGGCCGCGGCGCTCTACGTGGCGGGGCGCGCCGGCACGATGGCGGCGGCGGTGGGAGCGGCGCGCGAGGCGCTGGCCGCGGGGAAGGGATGGGACGCGCTCGGGCGTCTCCGGTCGGCCGCGGCGTCGCAACGGTGAGGCCGGACCGCGCGCGCCGCCGGGTCGCGCGCGGTCCGTGGACGACCGCTCAGTAGCGGCGCATCACGCCGACGACGATCCCCTGCACGCGCACCTGGCTCTCCTGCACGTAGATCGGGGACATCGTGGCGTTCGCCGGCTGCAGCCGGATCCGGCCGTCGCGCTCGCGATAGTAGCGCTTCACCGTGGCGCCCGCGTCCTCGACCATGGCGATCACCATCTCGCCGTTGTCCGCCGAGGGGCGGTCGTGCACGACCACGTAGTCGCCGTCGGAGATGTGGTCCTCGATCATCGAGTTCCCACGGACCTTCAGGACGTAGTGGTTGCCGGCGCGGCGGACGAAGTCGTCCGGCACGGCGATCGACTCGTGCGACTCGAACTGCTCGATCGGGACACCGGCCGCCACGGCGCCGAGCACCGGGAGCTCGATCGCCTTGGGGAAGATGTCGGACGGGAGGATCTCGATCGCGCGGCTCTCGTTGTACGAGCGCTTGATGTAGCCCTTGCGCTCGAGGTTGGAGAGATGCTCGTGGACCGTCGCCAGCGAGTTATAGTTGAACTGCCCGGCGATCTCCTCGAAGCTCGGCGCGTAGCCATGCTCCGCGTTGTAGCTGGTGAGGAAATCGAGGATCTGGCGCTGGCGTTTGGTGAGCGGCATTCGGCGGTCCCGGCGAAGGGTGTTGGCGTGGCCCACGGGCCTGACGTAGCTTGGACGTCCGAACAGGACCCGAAGTAACGGTATCCGAACATTGACCGAAGCACAAGCCACCTCCGGCTGGGTCCCGGCGACGGGTCCACTGGGGGACCTGACCCTGGGATCGGAGGCGCGGGCGACCGCGCTCGCGGCGGACCCGGCCCGCATCGCGGCGCTGGAGGCCGAGGTGGCGGCGCGGCCGGCGCCGCCGCCGTTCGCGACCGCGCTGCGCGGCGGCACGGTGCGCGTGATCGCCGAGCTCAAGCGCCGATCGCCCTCGAAGGGCGTGATCAATGACGGGCTCGATGCGCCGGCCCGGGCGGCGGCCTACGCGGCCGGCGGTGCGGCGGCGCTCTCGATCCTCACGGAGCCGACCCGCTTCGGGGGCGCGCTGGAGGACCTCGCGGCGGTGGGGGGCGCCGTCGCGATCCCGCGCCTGCGGAAGGACTTCATCACCCACGAGCTGCAGCTGCTGGAGGCGCGGGCATGCGGGGCTTCCGCGGTGCTGCTCATCGCGCGCGCGCTGCCCCCGGCGCGGCTGCGCGGGCTCGCGCTCGCCGCGCGGGCCCGCGGCCTCGAATGCCTGGTGGAGGTGCGGTCGCCGGCCGAGCTCGAGGTCGCGCTCGACGTGCCGGACGCGGTGGTGGGCGTGAACAACCGGAACCTCGAGACGCTGGTGATCGACGACGCGGTGGGGCGGCAACTGCTGCCGCTCGTCCCGCCCGACCGCGTGGCGGTGTACGAGAGCGGCGTGACGTCGGTGGCGGACGTGGAGCGGGCGGCCGCGTTCGGCGCGGACGCCGTGCTCGTCGGCTCGGTGCTGTCGGCGTCCCCGGACGGCGCGGCGGCGGTCCGTGCGCTGTCCGGTGTGGTGCGGCGCGGCCGTGGCTGAGCCCGTGCTCGGGGACGCGCGCGCGGTCGGGACGACCGGTGCCGACGCAGTCGGGATCAAGTTCTGCGGGCTCACGCGCGCCGCGGATGCCGCGATGGCGGCCGAACTGGGTGCCTCGTACGCCGGGGTGATCTTCGCCGGCGGTCCCCGCCTGCTGGATGTGGCGCGGGCGCGCGAGGTGTTCGCGCCGCTCGCGGGCACCGCGGTGCGGCGTGCCGGGATCTTCGGCGGACAGCAGCCGCACGAGATCCTGCGTATCGCCGACGAGGCCGCGCTCGACGTGCTACAATTGCATGGTGGCGCCACCGTGGCCCTCACTCTATCGTTGCGGGAGGGGTTCCACGGGGCGATCTGGCATGTCCTGAAAGTGGACGATTCGACCATCCCCCCGGTGGACGACTCGGTGCTGGCGCAGGTGGACGCCGTGGTGCTCGACACCGCCGTGGGCGGGCGGTCGGGCGGCACGGGCGTCGCGTTCGACTGGGCGGGAACCCGCGAGGCGGTGCGCGCGCTCTCGAGGCGGCGGCCGGTGGTGCTCGCGGGCGGGCTCCGGCCGGAGAACGTGGCGGAGGCGGTGCGGCTGCTGGCGCCGCAGGTGGTGGATGTGTCGTCCGGCGTGGAGTCGGCGCCGGGGATCAAGGATCACGCACGGATGCGGGCGTTCGCCGCGGGCGCGCGCCGCAAGGGATAGGGATGGGAGCGGTCACGACGGATCGGTTCGGGACATTCGGGGGGCGCTACGTCCCCGAGACGCTGGTGCCGGCCCTCGACGAGCTCGAGGCGGCGCTGGCGTCGGCGCTCGCGGACCCGGCGTTCCACGCCGAGCTGCGGGGGATGCTGACGCACTACGTGGGGCGGCCGTCGCCGCTGACGGACGCGCCGCGGCTCTCGGAGCGGGTCGGCACGGCGGTGTGGCTCAAGCGCGAGGACCTGAACCACACGGGCGCGCACAAGATCAACAACGCGCTGGCGCAGGCGCTCCTCGCGAAGCGGATGGGGAAGCGGCGCATCATCGCCGAGACGGGGGCGGGGCAGCACGGCGTCGCGACGGCGACCGTGTGCGCGCGCCTCGGGCTCGAGTGCGTCGTGTACATGGGCGAGGAGGACATGCGCCGCCAGCAGCTGAACGTGTTCCGGATGCGGCTGATGGGGGCCACGGTGGTCCCGGTGACCGCGGGGACGCGCACGCTGAAGGACGCGACGAGCGAGGCGATCCGCGACTGGGTCACCACGTGCACGCACTCGCATTTCATCATCGGCAGCGTGGTGGGCCCCGCGCCGTACCCGCGGATGGTGCGCGACTTCCAGGCGATCATCGGGCAGGAGGCGCGGGCGCAGATGCTCGAGCGCGCGGGCCGGCTCCCGACGACGGTGGTGGCGTGCGTGGGCGGCGGCTCGAACGCGATGGGGATCTTCCACGCGTTCGTGCCCGACACCGCGGTGGCGCTCGTGGGCGTGGAGGCGGCGGGCGAGGGGATCGCGACCGGCCGCCACTCGGCGTCGCTCTCGATGGGCCAGCCGGGGGTGCTGCACGGCACGCTGAGCTACCTGCTGCAGGATGCGAACGGCCAGGTGCACCCGGCGCACTCGATCAGTGCCGGCCTCGACTACCCGGGCGTGGGCCCGGAGCACGCGTGGCTGAAGGACTCGGGGCGCGCGACCTACGTCGCGATCACCGACGACGAGGCGCTGGAGGGGTTCGCGCTGCTCAGCCGGCTCGAGGGGATCATCCCCGCGCTGGAGACCTCGCACGCGGTGGCGTGGGTGGCGCAGCAGGCGGGCCGCTGGGGCGCCGACGACGCGGTGCTGCTCTGCGTGAGCGGCCGCGGCGACAAGGACGTGGCGCAGATCGCGGCGCTCGGGAGGGCCGACCTCGGGTGACCAGCACCGTCCAGGAGCCGGTCGA
>JAIBBJ010000001.1 GCA_019694735.1 Gemmatimonadaceae bacterium
GCCGGGAGCTCGTCGGGCGCGTGCTCCACGTCGGTCGCCGGCACGTCCAGGCCCCGCGCCGGCTCGACCTCACGGCGGTCGTCCACGAGGTCGAGCACCTGCTGCGGGCGACGCTGCCGCGGGCGGTGTCGTTGCAGGTGTCGGTCGCCCCGCGGCTGCCGACCGTGCTGGCGGACGAGACGGCCATCCATCAGGTGCTGATGGACCTGACGCTCAATGCGGCGCAGGCCATGCCCGACGGTGGGCCGCTCACGATCGTCGTCGCGCCTGAGGAGCTCCCGCCGGCGGATGCGGCCCGCGAGGGGATGCGCGCGGGGACGCATGTCGTCCTCGCCGTAACGGATGCCGGTAGCGGCATGGATGCCGAGACGCAGGCCCGCGCGTTCGAGCCGTTCTTCACCACCAAGCCGGCAGGCCAGGGCACCGGACTCGGGCTCGCGCTCGTGCACGGCATCGTGCGCGACCACGGCGGAGCGGTGCAGCTCGAGAGCCGCCCCGGCCGGGGCACGACGGTGCGATGCCTCCTCCCGGTGGCACCGGAACCGTCCGCCGCGAGTCCCGGCGCCGCACCGCCGGCGACGGCGCCCGCCGCGGTACCGGCGGGCCGCGGCGAGCGCCTGCTGCTCGTGGACGACGACGCGCTGGTGCGCACCGCGACCGCGCGCCGGCTCGAACGTCTGGGCTATCGGGTGCAGACCGCCGGCGGCGCCGCCGCCGCGCTCGCCTCGCTCCGGGCGGAGCCGAGCGGGTTCGCGCTGCTCATCACCGACCATGCGATGCCCGACCTGACGGGCATCGACCTCGCGCGCGCGGCGCACCGGGTCAGCCCGGGCATGCCCGTGCTGCTGCTCTCCGGTCACGTCGAGCACATCGCGCCGGCCGTGCTCGCTCATGCCGGGATCGCGGTCGTCCTGGCGAAGCCCGCGACCGAGCCGGACCTCGCGCGCGCCTGCCGCGAAGCCATCGGCGAGGAGATGTCGGGCGCGCACGACTGAGCGCGCGCCGGCTCACCCCGGCCCGAGCGCCGTGATCGCGTCCTCGAAGGATTCCGCGAAGCCGTTCGCGCGGAGGCGCGTGACCGCACGGAAGCCGGCCGAGTCGAGCGCGCGCGCCGCCTCGAGCAGCGTCGCCACATCGAAGGGCACACCCGCCTCCCGCGCGAGGTACTCCTCGACCGCGGTGAGATAGCCCATCATCCCCCCGAGCTCGGTGGGCGCGTAGGCGCGGTACGCGTGCTGGAGGAGCGCGGCGGCGCCCGGCTCCGGCATGGCGAGGTTCTCGCTGCCGCAGACGACCTGCAGCCGCGCGTTGGCCACGATCGCCTCCACCGTCGCGCGGTCGAGCGTCCCCCCGGCCGCGTTGACGACGAGGGCGTCCATCGGTTCGGCGAGCATCGCCCGCTTGCGTTCCGGGGCGAAGGTGCGGATCCCCAACGCCTCGAGCTCCGTCCGGCGCGCCGCGCGCGACTCACAGGCGAGGATGCTGGTGCCGCGCTCCCGGAGCCGGCCGATGATGTGCATCCCGATGTGGCCGCAGCCGATGAGCCCCACGGTCGCGCGCTCGAGCGGAACCCCGGTGGCGCGCAGCATGCCGTCCAGGATCCGGTAGTTTCCCTCGCCGGTCGGCACCGAGGTGTCGGCGACGACGCTGCCCTTGTACCGCGCGTTGAGGTACGCCAACGATCCGGTGCGCCCGTCGGACATCGTGCCGTGGCCGAGGTCCTGCCCGGTGACGAGGTGGACCCCTGCCGCCTCAACCGCTGCGAAGCAGCCGAGGGCGAAGTCGAGCAACTCGGCGTCGCGCGGCTGGCCGACGCGGGCGTCCGGCGTGGGCGCGAGCACGCACTTGCCGCCCACGATGCGGTCGAGCTGCCCCCGGGCGAACGGCCCCCCCACGCGCAGCACCCGCGACCAGTGCACCTTCTCTTCCATTCCCATCGCCAGCGCGATCGCCTCGCGATCGGTGGTGAAGCCCGGGCTCGCGAGGCGCTCGACGGGCGCGATGCGGAAGCCGCCGAGGGAGAGTTGACCGGCGCCCGGGCGTGCGTGCGTGGCGACGGAGAGGGTCCAACCGCGGTCGAAGTCCTCGAATCGGTGGACCCAGACCTCGGGATTCAGCGACGAGGCGAGGGCCGGGACGATCCGCCGTGCCTCGTCCGGGGGGATGACGGAGTGTTGCACCCGCCGAAACCTAACCCGTCCCTTCCCGGTAGGACATTGACCGCGCGCCGTGCGCGCCGCTCCATTTCCTCCATGCGTCATCCTCATCGCTCCCTGCTGGCCCGGCACGGCGGCGCCCTCGGCCTGGCGCTCGCCTTCGGTTTCGGCACCTCCACCGCCGCGGTCGCGCAACGCGCCGAGGCCCGGGCGAGCTTCGACTCCGCGTGGTCGGCCGTGTCACGCTCGTACTGGGACACGACCCTCGTGCAGGGCCGCTGGCGCGCAGCGCACGACTCCATCCGCGCGACCTTGCCCGGCGATGCGTCACCGGAGGCCGTCCGGCGCGCGATCCGCGCGCTGATCGCGGTCCCGGGCCAATCGCACTTCGTGCTGATCCCCGAGACGCTGAGCCCGATGGCGGGCGCGGCGCGCCCGGTGCGCGAGCCGGGCACGAGCGGGCTCGAGGTGCGCACGATCGGCGACGGCGTCGTCGCGTGGCGCGTCGCGCCGCAGGGGCCGGCGGCCCGCGCGGGTATCCGGCCGGGCGACCGCGTCCTCGCGGTAGGGGAGCTCGTCGTCGACTCGGCCGCCCGCGCGCTCCTCGCGTCCGCGCGGGACAGCGTCACGGCGCACCGATTGCTGGCGGCCGCGGTGATGGTGCAACTCCAGGGGGGCGTGGGGGACACGGTCGCCGTGCGTGTGCAGCCGGCGCGGGGCCGTCCTCGGGTCCGGATGCTCCGGCACGGGCCGATCGAGGGCCAGGTGACGCGCTACGGGAATCTCCCACCGATGGCGGTGCACGCCGAGGCGAC
>JAIBBJ010000133.1 GCA_019694735.1 Gemmatimonadaceae bacterium
ACTTCCGGGCGCGACACCGGCGCGTCCCCTGGCGCGTCCTCCGGCGCGTCCGCCCGCGGCCCCGCCCGCGCGTCCTCCAGCCGAACCCCCGATGCCCCTCCCTGCCCTCCCGCGCCGCGCGCGCGCTCGTCGCCGCCGGCCTCGCCGCCACGTTCGCCGCCCCGCGCCCCGCGCCGCTCGCCGCGCAGGACGTCGAGAAGAGCAAGCTGCACGACTTCCGCATCGTCACCGTGGTGGACGGGCTGCTCAGCCCGTGGGGGATGGCCTTCCTGCCCGGCGGCGACATCCTCGTCACGCAGCGCGGCGGCGAGCTGCGCCTCATCCGCGGCGGCAAGCTGCTGCCCACGCCCGTCCCCGGCGTGCCCGCCGTGCGCGCCCTCGGCCAGGGCGGCCTGCTCGACATCGTCGCGCATCCGCGCTTCGCGCAGAACCACCTCGTCTACCTCAGCTACTCCAAGCCGCTCGAGGACGGCCGCCAGGGCCAGACCGCGGTGATGCGCGCGCGCTTCGAGAACGACCGCCTCGTGGACGGGCAGGACATCTTCCTCGCGAAGAACGTCTCCACCGGCCGCGGCCATTACGGCTCGCGCCTCGCGTTCGACCGCGACGGCTACCTCTTCATCACGCTCGGCGACCGGCAGGTGCCGCCCACCGGCGACCTCGAGCGGCACCCGGCGCAGGACCTCTCGACGCACCACGGCAAGACCATCCGGCTCAAGGACGACGGCTCGGTCCCGGCCGACAACCCGTTCGTGAACACGCCGGGCGCGCTGCCGGAGATCTGGAGCTACGGCCACCGCAACATGCAGGGCGCGGTGATCCATCCGGTGACCAACCAGCTCTGGACCGTCGAGCACGGCCCGCAGGGCGGCGACGAGCTCAACCTCGACCAGGCCGGGAAGAACTACGGCTGGCCGGTGATCGGCTTCGGCGTCAACTACGGCCCCGGCATGGCGATCCACGCGAGCACCACGCGGCAGGGGATGGAACAGCCCGTCAACGTGTGGGTGCCGTCCATCGCCGTGCAGGACCTGCTCGTGTACACCGGCGACCGGTTCCCCGACTGGAAGGGGAGCTTCTTCGTCGGCTCGCTCGCGGGACAGAAGCTCGTGCGGATCGCGCTCGACGGCACCACGGTGCTCGACGTCGAGAACCTCGTGCAGCGGCGCGGGCGCATCCGCGCGATCGAGCAGGGACCCGACGGCTTCCTCTACCTCGCGTTCGAGGGCGAGAACGGCGCGACATCGAAGCTCGTCCGGCTGGAGCCGGTGCCGCGGCGCTGAGCCGCGCGCGGCGCGCGCTCGTCCCGCGGTCCGCGACTGGCGCCCGTCCCCTCAGGGGGCGGGCGCCAGTTCCTTCATCCACGCCCCGATCGCGCGCTCGAAGTAGCGCGGGTTGAACAGCACCCACTCGCCCAGGGCGGCGGGAACGCGGTAGGCGTCGCCCGCCTTGCCGGCGGTGATGCCGTCGCGGACGGCCGCGCGCGCGGCCGCCTCCACGCTGTCGAGCAGCGCGAGGTAGCGGTCGAGGTCGGCCGACGTGGCGACCGCGCCATGGCCGGGGACGATCGTGCGCGCGCCCGCGGCGCGCACCGCGCGCACGCTGCGCGTGAGCCGCGACGGCACCGCGTCCACGTAGTTGGGGAACATCCCGTTCCACACGAGGTCGCCAGCGAAGAGCACCGGCGTCTCCTCCACCCGCACGGTGACGTCGCTCGGCGTGTGCCCGTCGAGCGGCGTGATCGCCACGCGCCGACCGCCGAGGTCGATCGTGCCGCCATTCGCGGGATCGAGCATCACCGCGTCCTTGAGCAGGTCCGCGGGCGAGCCGGGGTTGCGCGTCGAGACGAGCGCGGCCGTGACCGCGGTGGTGTGCAGGGTGGCCCGCGCCCCGGCCTCGCCCGGCGCGCAGGCCGCGCGCAGGCCGGCGGTGTGGTCACTGTGGTAGTGCGTCACCGCGACGTGCGTCGGCGCGCGGCCGGTGAGCGCCCGCGCCTGCTGCGCCATCCACGCGGCGCCCGCGTCGCTGCCGAACGCCTCGAGCAGCAGCACGCCGTCGCGCCCGGCGACGATGCCGCCGTTGCAGAGCGTCGTGCGGTCGCCGGTGAGCGGCGTCGAGACGAGCGCCCACACTCCCTCGTGCACCTGTTCCAGGCGGCCCCACGGCTCGGCCGCGACCACGCGGCCGCGCGGCGTCGCCGCCCACGCCCGGCGCGCCGCGGACGGCACCGCCGCGCCCACGAGCGCCAGGTGCGCCGCGCACGAGCCCGCGACGTGCAGGAAGCCGCGGCGGTCCAGCCCGCCGACGCCGCCGGCCGCGCGCGTCACAGCGCGTCCACCCGCTGCACCGCGTTCAGCAGGACGTCCACGCCGTGCGCGATGTCCTCCGCCGTGGTGAACTCGCGCGGCGAGTGGCTGATCCCGCCCACGCTCGGCACGAAGATCATCCCCATCGGGCAGAGGTGCGCCATCTCCTGCGCATCGTGCCCCGCCCCGCTCGGCTGCCGGTGGTGCGCGAGCCCGAGCGCGTCGGCGCTGGCGTCGATCGCCTCCATGATCCGCGCGTCGGCGAGCGCGGCGGTGCTGTTGGCGATGTCGCGGAAGGCGAAGGCGGTGCCGCTCGCCGCGCCGATCTCGGTGCCCATCCGCCGGAAGCGCTCGGCGAAGCGCGCCACCTTCGCGTCGTCGAGGTCGCGGAGGTCGATCGTCATCACGACCTGCCCGGGGATCACGTTCGTCGTGTTCGGCGTCGGGACGAGCCGCCCCACCGTCGCGACCTGGCGGCCGGGCTCGCTGCGGATCGCTTCGTTGATCGCGACGGTGAAGCGCGCGGCCGCCAGGAGCGCGTCCTGCCGCTGGTCCATCGCCGTGGCGCCGGCATGGTTCGCGAAGCCGGTGATGGTGACCTCGGTCCAGCGGAGCCCGACGATCCCCTGCACCGTGCCGATGGTGCGCCCCGCCTTCTCCAGCA
>JAIBBJ010000067.1 GCA_019694735.1 Gemmatimonadaceae bacterium
CGCGCGCGGCCGCCGCGCGGGCCGGACGCTACCTCGACCGCCTCGTCGTGAAGACGGGCCTCCGCACCTTCGTCGTGATGCTCGCCGACGTGCAGTGGATCGAGTCGGACGGCAACTACGTCGTGCTCCACGCCGGCAAGGAGAAGCACACCGTGCGCGAGACGCTCACCGCCATCGAGAGCCGGCTCGACCCCTCGCACTGGGTGCGCATCCACCGGCGCATCCTCGTGGACCTCCGCGCGATGCGCGAGCTGCAGCCCTGGTTCGGCGGCGACCAGGTGATGATCCTGCGCGACGGGACGCAGCTGCGCGTGAGCCGCACGCTGCGCACGCACGTCGCCGAGCGGCTCGCGGGCGCGCCGTGACGCCGGCGCACGAGTGGCGCCGCCGCGGCGCGCTGCTCCTCTTCTGGCTCGTGCCCGCGCTGATGGGCACGCTCGGCTTCGTCCTCGTCCCGTCGCGCCTCAATCCCGGGCTCTCCGTCGCCGGCATCCTCGGCTCCCAGCTCCTGATGTGGAGCGGGTGGGCCGCGTGGACCGCGCTCACCTGGTGGGTCGGCGACCAGGTGCGCTTCCGCAGCGGCGCCTGGCTGCGCGCCGCGCTCGTGCACCTGCTCCTCGGCGCCGTCGTCGTCGTCGGGCAGATCCTCGTGCAGGCCGAGGTGGGGGTCGCGTTCGGCATCGCCGAGCCGCGGCACCTCGACTCGACGATCGTCATCGGCATCCGCTCGTACGGCGACGTCTTCACCGTCATCTACTGCGCGATCGTGGTGGCGCAGCAGGCGCTCCGCTGGTACGCCGACTGGCAGCAGGAGAAGGTGCGCGCGGCGCGGCTCGGGGCCGACCTCGTGCAGGCGCAGCTGCGCACGCTGCAGGCGCAGCTCAACCCGCACTTCCTGTTCAACGCGCTCAACTCGGTGGTGACGCTCATCGGCCGCGACCCGGCGCTCGCGCAGCGCACGGTGGTGCAGCTCGCCGACCTGCTGCGCGCGACGTTGCGCGCGAGCGACGCGCAGGAGGTGCCGCTGGCGCAGGAGCTGGAGTTCACGCGGCGCTACCTCGCGCTGGAGCAGGTGCGCTTCGCCGACCGGCTCACGGTGCACGGGCCCGACGGGCCGGTGCCGGCGACGCTGGTGCCGGCGTTCGCGCTGCAGCCGCTGGTGGAGAACGCGATCCAGCACGGCATCGCGCGGCAGGCGGGGCCGGGGGCGATCACGCTCGCGGTCTCCCGCGACGGCGACACGGTGCTGCTGCGCGTGAGCGACACGGGCCCGGGGCTCGCGGCACCGGGCACGTCACGCGGCGCCGGGACGGGGCTCGCGAACCTGCGGTCGCGGCTCGAGCGGCTGCACGGACCGGCCGCGTCGCTCACGCTCCGCGACTTCCCGGGGCGCGGCGTGGAGGCGGAGCTGCGGCTGCCGGTGCGGGCGGTGCCGGACTGAGGCGGCGCGCGGCCGGCAGCGTCGGCGGACCGCTGTGCGTGTTCGCGGCCGCGGGCGCCGCGCGCGGCGCCTACCGCGGCGCCTGGCGCGGCGCCGGCACCGCGACCAGCCGCGTGGGCGCGAGCGTCGTGCCGGGCACGCGCGCGCCGCGCGCATCCCACGCGTCCCACTGCCCGTTGGCGACGTACACCAGCGTGTCGCCGAGCCGGGTGACGATGCTCGGCGCGGGCGCGAGCGCCGGATCGCGGTGCAGCACCCGGAGCCCCGTCACGCGCGTGCGCGCGGCGTCGAGCGTGACGTGCACGAGCCGCGCGGGCTCGACGCCGTTCTGCACTCCCACCACGCCGTCGGCCGCCCAGAGCAGCCCGTCGAGGCCGAGCACCGTGGTGCCGGCGCGGTCGGCGAGGCGATGGGCCGTGCGCGCGTCGAGGTCCACCGCGAAGAGCCCGTGCGACCAGTCGGCGACGACGGCGCGGTGGCCCCCCGGCTCGACGGCGATGCCCTGCAGGTTGCGGAAGGCCGGATGCGTGATCGCCTCGAAGGTGGCGGCGCCGCGCCGCAGCACCCAGAGGACGGGCGCGTCGCTGTCGCTCACGAGGATCGCGCAGTCGGGGCGGGGCCCGGGGGTGGCGCCGCAGCCCTCGTGCACGATCGCGAGGTCGCCGGGGATGTGGCCGCGGCCATCCGCGGGGAAGTGGTGGCGCGCGAGGATCGCGCCGTCGGCGATGCGCACCTGCACGAGCACCGCGCGGCGCCCCGCGGCGGAGTCGCCGGCGACGGGCTGCGGCGCTCCGGTCACCCAGAGCGACGCGCCGTCACCGCTCACGCGGACGCCGAAGAGCGCCGGCATCCATGCCTCGCGCGCGAGGCCGAGGTCGCGCACGCGGCCGTCGGGGTGCACGGCGAAGACGGTGCGGTGGCGGATGCTCGTGACGTACACGATGCCGCTGCGCGCGTCGGCGTCGATCCCCTCGGCGAAGAGCGTGGTGTCGGCGAGCAGGTGGAGGGTCGTGCCGCGGCCGGCGGGGCGAAGCGCGTCAGCGAGCGCGCGGCGGCGCGCGACCCAGGGTGCGGGGTCCGGCGCAGTGCCGGGCGCGGAGTCGAGCGCGGGGGCGACGCGCGGGTCGGTGAGCAGCGGGCCGCCGAGTCCCATCGCGAGGAGGGCGTCCACGGCGGTGGCGAGTTCCGCGCGGTCGCCGGCGAGGGCGCCGAGGCGCGCGCGCGCGGTCCAGTACGCGGGCTGGGTGGGCCACGCCGCGGTGGCGCGGCGGAGGGCGTCACGCGAGGCGATGGGGTCGCCGCTCCGCGCGGCCTCGCGGAACGCGGCGCGCGCGACGGCGGCGGAGTCCACGGCGGCGTCGCCGGAGGACGCGGGCGCCGGCGCCGGCGCCGGTGCGGGCGTCGCGGCCGCGGCGGTCACCGGCGCGGACGCCTGCGCCGCGGCCGGTCGCGCGGCGGACGCGAGCAGGAGGAGGCCGACCGTTGCCGCGCGCGGCGTCACGGTG
>JAIBBJ010000009.1 GCA_019694735.1 Gemmatimonadaceae bacterium
CCGGGCGGCGGACGAACGCGATCGTGCTGCGCAGCTCGTCGTCGACGACCGCCCAGCGGAAGCCGGTCGGGTCGTGGTCGAGCTGGTGCAGGGCCGGCTCGTCGCGCAGGAGGTGGCCGAGGCGGGCCGTCCACGCCATCAGGCCGGCATGACCTGGCTCTTCGAGCAGGTCCCAGTCGAGCGCGCGGTCGTGGTTCCACTCGCGGACCTGGCCGAACTCGCCGCCCATGAACAGCAGCTTCTTGCCCGGCAGGCCGAACATGTAGGCGTAGAGGAGGCGCAGGGTGGCGAGCCGCTGGGCGCCGCCGCCTGTCCCCGGGGCCATCTTGATCGGCAGCGAGCCCTTGCCGTGGACGACCTCGTCGTGCGACAGCGGCAGGACGAACCGCTCGGAGTAGGCGTACATCATGCGGAACGTGATGTCGCGGTGGTGCTGGCAGCGGAACAGCGGGTCGCGGCCGCAGTAGCGCAGCGTGTCGTGCATCCAGCCCATGTCCCACTTGAAGTCGAAGCCGAGGCCGCCGGCCTCGACCGGGTGCGAGACGAGCGGCCACGCGGTCGACTCCTCGGCGATCGTGATCGCGCCGGGGACCTCGCGGTGGACCGCCCGGTTGAGCTCGCGCAGGAAGTGGATCGCCTCGAGGTTCTCGCGGCCGCCGTGGTGGTTCGGCACCCACTGACCCTCCTTGCGCGAGTAGTCGAGGTAGAGCATCGACGCGACCGCGTCGACCCGCAGGCCGTCGATGTGGTAGGCCTGCAGCCACATCATCGCCGAGCTCAGCAGGAAGCTGCGGACCTCGTGGCGCGAGAGGTTGAAGATCAGGGTGTTCCAGTCGGGGTGCAGGCCGCGGCGCGGATCGGCGTGCTCGTAGAGCGAGGTGCCGTCGAACCGCGCGAGGCCGTGGGCGTCGCCCGGGAAGTGCGCCGGGACCCAGTCGAGGAGCACGCCGATGCCCGCCTGGTGGAGCGCGTCGATCAGCGCCATCAGGTCCTGCGGCCGGCCGTAGCGGCGCGTCGGCGCGAAGTAGGCGCTCGCCTGATAGCCCCACGATCCGTAGAACGGGTGCTCGGTGATCGGCATCAGCTCGACGTGGGTGAAGCCGAGCCTGGTGACGTGCTCGACCAGCTTGGGCGCGATGTCGCGGTAGTTGAGGTGCTCGCCGTCGGGCCCGCGCAGCCACGAGCCGAGGTGGACCTCGTAGATCGAGAGCGGCGCGCCGGGGGCCTGCCGCTCGGCGCGGCGGGCCATCCACGCGCCGTCGTGCCACGTGTGCTCGAGGTCCCACACGACCGAGGCGGTCTGCGGCGGCATCTCGGCGAGCAGCGCGTGCGGGTCGGCCTTGTCGAACACCTCGCCGCGCGGGCCGGCGAGCTGGTACTTGTAGAACGAGCCGCGCCGCGCGCCGGCGACGAAGCCGGTCCACACCCCGCCGGGGTTGGGGCGCAGCCGATCGCGCGACGGATCCCAGCCGTTCCAGTCGCCGATCACGCTCACCGCGCGGGCGTTCGGGGCCCACAGCGCGAAGTGCACGCCCTCCCCGGTCGGATCGACGATCGCGCCCATGTGCTCCCACAGGCGCAGGTGCGTGCCCTCGGCGAACAGGTGGAAGTCGAGCGCGCCGAGCGGGTGCCGCGGGTCGATCCGCGGGCGCGCGTGCGCCGGCGGGACCGCGAGCGCCGGCAGCGGCTCGGGCTCGGCCGGCGGGGCGCCGACGACGAGGTCGTCCGGGGCGGCCGGGATGTCCGCGAGGACAGGTTCGTCCGCGGGCGCCGGGATGTCCGCAGGGACAGGCGCGGCGGACGGCCCGCGCGGGAGCATGTCCTCGGGGACATCCGCCTCGGTCGCGCGGATCACGTTCGGCGGCTCCGCGCCGGGCAGCACGTCCCCGGGGGCCGCCGCCTCCGTCGCGCGCGCCACCGCGGCGGCCGGCGCGGGCGTCGGCGCGTCGGTCTGTCGGGACATGTCCTCCGGGGCAGGCTCTACGACCGCCGGCGCGGCCGGTGCAGGGATGTCCGCCGGGACAGGTGCGCGACCCGGCGCGGCGCCGCGACGCGCGGTCGCGGCCGGCGGCTCCTTGCGCGCCGACGTCGACGCGCGCGCGGCCGGCTTGCCGCGGGACGCGGGCTTGGCGGACTTCTCCTGCGGATCGGACTTGCGCGGGCGAGACATGCGCGAAACTCCTCGGGCCGGGACGCGGCCCGGGCGGCTTTTACCGAGGATGGGCGGCGCTGCAAACCGGGCCGGGCTCGCGGGCGTGTGACCTTGACGGCGCTCCCCGGCGAGGACATGGCGCGTACGTGGCCCCTGCCCGGCGCGGACCGTTCGCCGGCGACGCATGGGTCCGGCCGACGACATGACGGAGATCACGCACGCGCCGGCGCCGAGCGGACGGCCCACGCGCGTCGCGAGATCGTGACGCGGCGACCGCCGCGGCGTACCCTCCCGCCGTGCACCCGAACGCCGCCCTGATCCGCGACTTCTACACCCGCTTCGGCCGCCGCGACGGCGAAGGGATGGTGGCGCTGTACGCCGACGACGTCGTCTTCTCCGACCCGGTGTTCCCCGAGCTGCGCGGCGAGCAGGCGCGCAACATGTGGCGGATGCTGTGCGCCCGCGGCAAGGATCTGCGGATCGATCTCGGGGCGTTCGACGCCGACGACAAGCGCGGCACCGCCCGCTGGGACGCGCACTACCTGTTCAGCGCGACCGGCCGGCGCGTGTGGAACCAGGTCTCGGCGAGCTTCGAGTTCCGCGACGGGCTGATCGTCCGCCACACCGACGTGTTCAGCTTCTGGCGCTGGTCGCGGCAGGCGCTCGGCCCGGCGGGCCTGCTGCTCGGCTGGACCGGCTTCCTGCAGCGCAAGGTCCAGGCGAACGCCGCCAAGGGCCTCGCCGAGTTCAAGCCGCGCTGA
>JAIBBJ010000203.1 GCA_019694735.1 Gemmatimonadaceae bacterium
CGAGGTTGCGGTTGCCCAGCGAGTCGAGCACCCCGACCTCGGGCGCGAGGCCGAAGGGCGTGCCGGCGATCGCGGTGGTCGGCGTGGTGACGAAGACGAGCTGCGCGGGCGGCGCGGCGGTCACGGTGAGCGTGGGCTGCTGCTCCGCGACGAGGCCGTCCACGGTGGCGACGATGGTGCGCGTCCCGGCCGCGGTCGCGCCGATGGCACCCGTCGCGATGCCGAACACATCGGTGACCGCGGGCTGCACGATGGTGTTGCCGACCCCGCCGGCCGTGAGGGTCACGGGCTTGCCGGGGACGACGTTGCCGAAGCGATCGCGCGCGGTCACGGTCACGGCCGCCGGCGCGTTGCGGGAGGCCGCGACGCTGGCCGGCGCGACCGCGACGAGCGTCGTCGCGGCGTTCACGCTGCCGGGCCGCGCCGTCGCGACGAAGTTGACCGGCGACCCGACGCCGGAGGCGCGCGCGAGCTGCGTGCTGTCGGTGGGCGAGGTGGTCGTGCCGAGGATCCACTGGGCCGAGGCGATGCCGTTGGCGTCGGTGGTGGAGCTGGCGGGGAAGAGGAAGCCACCGCCGTCCACCGCCGTCCACGTGATGAGCACGCCGGCGACCGGGTTGTTGAGCGCGTCGCGCACGACGACCCGCAGCGGCGTGGCCAGCGTCGCCCCGACGGTGTCGGCCTGGGCGTCCCCATCCACCTGCGCCATCTGCGTCGCGCCGCCGACGGTCGCGGTCAGCGTGAAGGTCACCTGCGCCGGGCCGCCGACGAGCGTGACCGCGGCGGTGGTGGACTGCGCCCCCGCCACCGGACCGAGCGTGCGCACGGTCGTCGCGCGGCCGGTCGCGTCGGTGACGGAGATCGCGGGATCGACGGAGCCGCCGCCGATGGCCGTCCAGTTGACGCTGACGCCCGGCACCGGATTCCCGTTCGCGTCGGTGACGCGCACCTCGTGCGCCGTCCCGAGCACGGTGCCCACCGGGCCCGTGAGGGCGTTGCCCCCGGTGATGGCGAGCTGCGTCGCGGTGCCGGCGGTCGCCGTCGCCGTGAAGAGCATCGGGCTGCCGGCGAGCCCGTCGGCGCGGGCCTCGAGCGTCTTCGTGCCGGCGGTGCTGCCGAGGGTCCACGCGGTCAGCCGCGCGATGCCGTCGGTCCCGGTGGCGATGATCGGCGTCGGAGCGACGCTGCCGCCGCCGGCGGTGATGGCGAAGGTGACGAGGGTGCCGGCGACCGGGTTGCCGCTCGCGTCGGTGACGCGCACCGCCGGCGGCACCGCGACGGCGGTACCGGCGACGGCACTCTGCCCGTCGCCGTCCACGCGGGTGAGCGTCACCGCCGCGCCGGCGCTGACCGTGACCGGGTTGCTCGTGATGCCGGTGAGTCCCGGCGCGGAGAAGGCGAGCGTGCGCGCCCCGACGAGGCCGGTGATGGAGAGGTCCGTGAACGCCGCCTCGCCGGCGACGTCGGTGCTGACGACCGTCGTGCCGCCGAGCGTGCCACCGCCGCTCGCGATGGCCGCGGTGACCGCGACGCCGGTGAGCGCGACGGGGTTCCCGGCCGCGTCCTCCACGCGCACGATCGTCGGCGTGCCGAGCGTGGCGCCGCTCGCGGCGGTGGTCGGCGGGGCGCCGCGGAACGCCAGCCGCGCCGCGCCGCCGGCGGCGAGCGTGATCGGGTCCGCCAGGACCGGGGTGATGCCGGACGCCTCGAACCGGAGGCGCACGGGGCCGGCGGTCCCCGTGATGGTGAGGCCGGTGAAGGTGGCCTCGCCGTTGGCATCGGTGGTGGCACTCGCGTTCGTGAGCGTGGCCGCCGCGCCCGAGGCGACGACCGCCGAGATCGTCACGCCGGCCACACGCGCCGGATTGCCGACCGCATCGTCGAGCGCGACGACGGGCGGCGTCGCGAGGGCGACGCCGGACTGGGCGTTCGCGGACGGCGGGACGACGAGGCGCGTGGCGGCGGCACCGCCGGCGCTCACCGTGAAGGCATCGCTCGTGGCGGTACCGACGCCCGCGGCGGTCGCGCGCAGTTGCAGCCCCGCGGCGGCGCGCTCGACGCGCACCGACGCGAAGGTGGCGATCCCCGCGACCGCGTTGACCGTGGTCGTGCCGAGGAGCGTCGCCCCCGCCCCGTTGGGGGCGAGGCCGAGCGTGACCGCCCCGGTGAAACCGGTCGCCACGTTGCCGAACGCATCGCGCACGATCACCGTGACCGCCGGCGCGAGGGTGGCCCCGGCGACCGCGGCGGTCGGCTGCACGCCGAACGCGAGCGCCTGCGCCACGGCGGGCGTGACGGTGAAGGCCGCCGACGTCGCCGTGACGGGGCCGACGCTCGCGACGAGCGTGCGCCCCGCGCCGGCACGGGCGATCACGAGGTCCGAGAAGGTCGCGACGCCCGCCACCGCGTCCACGGTCGTGGTGCCGGTGAGCGTCGCGCCGTCGGTCACCGGACCGAGGGCGATGGCGATCGGGCCGTTGTAGCTGGTGAGGCGCGCCCCGGTGGCGCCGCGCGCCTCCACCGTGACCGCGGGCGCGAGCGCCGCGCCGGCGGTGACGTCGCCCGGACCGGTGAGGAATGCGATCGCATTCGGCGCGAGCGCCACGCGGAACGTCGCGCCCGAGGGGCTGAAGCGGACCCACGCGCTCGCCCGGCCCGACTGGTCGACCGCGCGGGCCTGCCAGCGGTACTGCGTGTCATCGGTGAGGCCGGGGATGGTGACGCTCGCGATGCCGCCCGCGGCGACCGGGACGCTCGAGGCGGTAGCGGTGTTGGTCAGCGCCTCGCCGACCGGGCGGAGCTCGACCTCGAGACGGACCTGGTCACCGGCATCGGGATCCGTGACCGTGGCCCCGAGCCGGACCGAGGTCTCCGGCGTGGTGCCGCCGAGCGCGATGTCGGTCGTGCCGTCCGTGCGGCGCTGCGTCAGCAGCGTCGGCGACGCCGGCGGGTCGGGGATCGCGACCGCGAGGTCCGCGGCGTCGGACGCGTTCGCGCCGAACTCGACCCACGCGCTCGCGCGCCCCGTCGCATCCACCGCCCGGGCGCGCCACTTGTACGCCGTGCCGTCCGCGAGCGTCGTCGCCGTGACGGCGAGCGTGCCGACCCCGAGCGCGCTGGTGTGCGTCGCGGTCCCGGTGAACGCGGCGGCGACCGGCCGGAGCTCGACCTCGAGCCGCAGCGAATCGAGGTCCGCGTCGGCGACGGCGGCCTGGAAGCTCGCCTGCGTCGCCGTGATCGTCGCGCCGACGGCGATCGCCGTCCCGGCGCCGCCAGCCGTGCGCTGGTCGAGCGCGGTCGGCGCGTCCGGTGCCCGCGGACGCCCGACGCGCAGGTCGAACGCGCCGGTCGCGCGCGCGGTCGTGCTCGTGGCCTCGATGATGTAGTTCCCGGCCGTGGCGAGCAGCACGTAGCGCAGGCACGCCGCCGCCGTGGCCGTCGCGCAGGTCGTGGACTCGGCGAGCGGCCCCCCGAGCACCCCCTCGCGCTGGATCGAGAGCGTGGGCGTGAAGGCCGACGAGCCGAGCTGGATCGTGAGCGAATCACCGGCGACCGCCGCGACACGGAAGCGGCGCGTGAAGCGGTCCGGGAACCGGGTGGTCGTGCAGTCGTCGGTCGTGAGCGTGGCGCTGCGCTGCGCGGGGAGCGTGCCGAGGTCGGTGACGCCGCAGGGCAGCACGCGCAGGCGCACGGGCACGCGGAACCGCGCGGCATCCGGTCCTTCGGCGCTGAAGGAGAGCGTGTCGACGTAGTCGCCGGTCGCGAGCCCGACGGGATTGACGGTGACGGTGAAGAGTCCCGGCGCGATGCCGGTCGCGGCGCCGAGCTGCAGCCAGCCGCTGCCCGCTTCCGCGGAGACGGCGAAACGGAGCCGCTCACCGGTGCCGTCGACGCGGAGGTCGACGTCGTGGGGACGGAGCGCGGTGCTGCCGACGAAGGCGGAGTCGACGAGCTCGGCCGGCGTGCCGCCGAGCGTCCCGACGGCGCCGGGCGTGAGCAGGTCGTTGATGCGACAGGTCGTGAGCGAGGCCGCGGCCAGGAAGGCCACGACCGCCCTGAAGCGATTCCGCCACCGCGAGGGGACGCCGTTCACCCGACTGGCCCGTGAGAGAGGGGGAGGCCACCCGGGTGCGGCTGGGACCTGAGCATCAAATCGGGCTCCGCGACCGCTGGACGAGACAACCTACAGCGCGCCTCACTCTAAGGAAGGGTGACCGAGGTGGAGCGGTGCAAGCACCGTGCGCGGCGGATGAGGTGACCCGCGTCGCAGTTGCGACCGCGGATCCGGCAGAACCGGCGGCGGCCCGCCGCTTTGGTGATTCACTCGTTGAGCATTTTTCAGGCACAAAGGCCCTTTGATGGCGCATTGGTGCTTCTTTAATGCGGCATTTCACGGGATACAGGAAAGAACAAAACCATCCCGAGCTTCTTCAGGCCAGAAGGCCGCCGGTGTGGTCCTCGTGCGACGGCAGACCCGCGCGCGTCAGCGCCGCAGGACCGGCAACGCTGGCGCAGCCCGCGGCGACGCCGCCCGGAACTCCGCCTCGAGCCCCAGCACCGCCGCGATCGTCGCCGCGACCTGCGCCTGCTGCACCGCGGCCCCGCCCCGCACCTCGCCGAGCGCCGGCGTATCCGGGCCGAGCACCGCCACCCAGATGTCCTCCGCGCCGGCGACCTCGCGACCGTGATCGGTCCACGCCGCGCCGCTTCCGCGTCCATGATCCGTCGTGATGATGAACGTCGTCCGGCCCCGGTACTGCGGGATCCCTTCCAGGTGCGTCCACAGATCGCGGATGAACGCATCCACCTGGTGCGCCGACCGCAGCGTGAGGTCGTAACGGCCGCCGTGCGCCCATTCATCCGTCTCGCCGTACCCGACGAAGAGCACCCGCGGCCGCCGGAGCCGGATGTACTCCTTCACCGCGAGCTGCATCGGCGCGTCGAACGCCACCTCCGGCCAGTAGCGCAGCCCCGTGCGGTAGAGGTCGTTCACCATCGCGCGCCGTGCGTCGCGGCCCTCGTCGCCGGGGAAGGGCTCGTCCCAGCCGTCGCGCACGTCGATCCCCGCGCGCTGGGCATTGAAGATGTTGTGGAAGACGTCCCATGTGCCGATGGCGCCCACCCTGCCGCGGAAGCGCGGCTGCCGCGCGAGCCACTCGAGCACCGTGACGTTGGGATTCGGCGGGAAGGCGTTGCTGTTGATGTCCGGGTCGGCGAACCCCGTGAAGAGCTCGGCGTAGCCGGGATACGAGAACCGGTACGGATTCGTGATGCGCGCGATGCTCCCCGCATCCTGGTTCCCGAACACCACGCCGCGCGCCGCGACCTCGCCCCAGAGGAAGGGGAAGAGCCGCGCGCGCCGTGCCGCGGGATCCTCGCGCCAGAAGTCGCGCAGCAGCGCCGTGGTGTCGGCCACGCCGCCCGCACGCCGGTCGATGAGCCGCCGCTCGGCGCCGCGGAAGAGCTCCTGCCAGCGGAGCCCGTCGGTGGTGATGATGACGACGTTCTCGGTGCGCCGCTGCGCGTGCGCGGCCGGCGCCGTCGCCGGGAGCGCGACCGCGGCGAGCGCGACGGCGCACAGCAGCCGCCCCCTCATCGGGCGTACTTCCAGTTGCGGCCCTTCCCGTCGGCGACCCATTCCACCGTCTGCGCGATGCGCCGCTCGCGCGTCGGGGCGGTCTTCGCCTCCGTGATCCACTCGATGTACTCGCGCCTGTGGCTCGGGGCGAACGCCGCCCACGCGGCCTTCGCACGCGGCACCTTCGCGAGCGCCGAGGCGAGCGCGCGCGGCGTGACCGGCGGCGGCTTCGGCGCGGACTTCTTCCGCGGCACGCGCGGCGCGCCGGCGTCCTCGAGCCGCATCGCCCGGCGGACCACCGCCTTCAGCTTCGTGGCGCTCGGCAGGTCGGCGACCGACGCGAGCCGCCCGTAGTCCCCCATCGCCTCGGCGTTCTTCGTCGCCGCGCCGACGAGGTCCCGGGAGCGCCAGAAGCCGAGCGCGCAGTGTGCCTTGAAGGCCGACATCCCGCAGAGGATGTGCCCCCGGTAGGTGAAGTGCGGGAACGACCACTTCATCGTCTCGACCACGTCCGGACAGGCCTCGTGGACGACCGCACGGATGTGCGCGAGGATGGGCTGGGCGAAGGGCTGGGCCTTCGCGATGTAGGCGTCGATCCGGGGGTCGCGCGTCGGCATGAGCAGCGGGAGGAGGGATGGGGGATGTACGGATCGCCCGGCCGGGTGTCAACGCGGGCGTCGCGACGGTGGCGCCTCCGCTTGCGGAGTCCCGGACCCGGGCCGTACTTCACTGGTGATGCATCGACCGTCCGCTCCCTTCCCCCGCATCGGCATCGGCCGGGGCCTCGGCCTTCGCCGGCGCGCGGGCGTGGCGTTGCTCGCCGCTGCGCTCGCGACGCCCGCGGGTGCCCAGCAGTTCATGGGCACGGCCGTCGCGCCGGACGGCCAGACGCCGACCGGCGGCGTGCTCGTCACGGCGAGCGACTCGACCGGCCGGCTGGTCGCGCAGGGCGTGACGAACGCGGAGGGACGCTTCACGCTGTTCGTGGACAGTGCGATGACGCTCACCTTCCGGCTCGAGCGGACGGGCTTCCAGCCGACGGTCGTGGCGACGCGCCGGCTGGGGACGGACGAGGTCGTGGACCTCGTGGCGGTGCTCGGGGACACGCCGATCGCGGTGCCCCCGCTCGCGCGCGGGCTCTCGACCTGCGGCCGGCTCGATGCGACCGAGCGGGCCGCGATGGGGGTGCTGCTCGACGAGGCGCGGAAGGCGTTCCTCGCCGCGCAGGCGACGATCGGTCGCCCGGACCTCTCGGCGCGCTACGCCACCTTCGACCATCGCGTGGCGAAGACGACCGACGACACGCTGCGATCGCTCTACCGCCGCGGCGAAGGGCCGCTGCCGTCGCTCTTCCGTGCGACGACGGCCGAGGAACTCGAGGAGGGCGGCTTCTTCGTGACCGTCGCGGGCGAGCGGATCTTCCGTGCCCCGGAACCGGCCCTGCTCGCGGGCGCGTGGTGGACGACGACGCACTGCTTCACGGTCGCCACGGGCGCCGAGGGCGGGCTGCGGCTCACGTTCCGCCCGACGCGCGAGCGGAAGGGACTCGTGGACCTCGAGGGGGCCTACGTGCTCGACCCGCGCACCCTCGCGCCGCGCCGCGTGGAGTTCCGCTACATCGGGCTGCGCGAGCAGGAGCGGTTCGCCGAGCCGCAGGGGATGCTGGAGCTGCTGCACCTGCGCTCGGGGGACTGGGTCACCGTCGGATGGTGGCAGCGCTTCCCGCTGCTCGGCTACCGCACGGGCGAGGGGGCGACGACGCTCGTGCGGACGTCCATGACGCTGGTGGATGTGATCGGCCACCGGGTGCAGGGCGGGCGCGTGCTGGCGCTCGAGAGCGACGGCCGCGGACTGCTGCGCGTGGACCCGGTGGACGGCGCGGGCGACTTCGGGCGCGCGTGCGGCGAGCGCGTGGTGTCGCAGCAGACGGGGGCGCTGCGCGGGCAGATCGCGCCGCAGGACTCGGAGTCGGTCGCCGGCGTGCTCGTGCGCGCGACGTGGAAGGAGCCGGTGGTCGTGGACCGCCGCGAGTTCACCACACGGGAGCAGATCCGCGAGGCGTTCACCGACCCGGCCGGCCGGTTCACGATCTGCGACGTGCCGATGCGGCGCGACGCGACGCTGCGCTGGGAGGTGCGGGGCCAGGAGCGCGCCGTGCCGATCACGATCGGCACGCCCGGCGCGGTGCAGGCGGTACCGATCCCGCGGCGGCCCTGACGGCGGACCTGTCGGCGGCCCTCGCGACCCGCCGGTCGCCGCCACGCAGCGGCAGCCCCGTCCCGGGCGCGGTATGTTCCCGCCCATGGACCGCCGCGCCTTCGTCGCCGCCCTCGGCGGCACCCCGCTCGCCCTCGACGCCGGCGCCTTCGATGCCGGCGCGCTCGCCCTCGTCCGCGAGGCCAACCGGGCCGTCGGGGGCCGCCCGCCGCAGGAGGTCGCCCAGGACGAGGCGTACTGGCTGCGGGTGCGACAGGCGTTCACGCTCGATGCCAACCACGTCAACCTGAACTCGGGGAGCGTGAGCCCGGCGCCGCGCGTCGTCTCCGACGCGATGCAGCGCTACTGGACGCTCACGAACATGAGCCCGTCGTACTACGTGGACGAGCTCCTCTATCCCGAGGTGGAGCTGGTGCGCCGGCGGCTCGCCGCGCTCGCCGGCTGCGACCCCGAGACCCTCGCCCTCACGCGCAACACGAGCGAGTCGCTGCAGATCGCGCAGCTCGGCCTCGCGCTCGGCCGCGGCGACGAGATCGTCACCACCACGCAGGACTACCCGCGGATGCTCACCACCTGGCGCCAGCGCGAGCGGCGCGACGGCGTGGTGCTGAAGACGGTGCGCTTCCCCACCCCGCCGCCCTCCCTCGACACGCTGTACGAGCGCGTGTTCAGCGCCGTGACCGCGCGGACGAAGGTGATCCACATCTGCCACATGACCTACACCACGGGGCAGATCTTCCCGGTGCGGCGGATCTGCGACGAGGCGCGCCGGCGCGGCATCGTCACCATCGTGGACGGCGGCCACACCTTCGCCCACTTCCCGTTCGCGATCCCCGAGCTCGGCTGCGACGTGTACGGCTCGTCGCTGCACAAGTGGCTCTGCGCGCCAGTGGGGAACGGCCTGCTCTACGTGCGGCCGGAGATGATCCCGCGGATCTGGCCGCTGATGGCGGCCGAGGCGGCGCAGGACGGCGACATCCGCAAGTTCGAGGCGATCGGCACCTACCCGATCGCGCTGCGCGTGGCGCTCTCCGACGCGGTCGCGTTCCACGAGGAGATCGGCGGCGAGCGGAAGGCGGCGCGGCTCCGCTACCTGCGCGAGCGGTGGATGCGCGCGGTGGAGCCGCTCCCCGGCGTCACGCTCCGGACGAGCTTCGACCCGGCGCAGGCCTGTGCGCTCGGCGCGATGTCGCTCGCCGGCCTGGGCGCGCAGGCGCTCACCGACACCCTGCAGCGCCGCTGGCGGATCCACGTGCGGCCGCGCTTCGTGCCCGACGAGTTCGAGTGCATCCGCGTGACGCCCAACGTGTTCACGACGCTCGACGAGGTGGACCTGTTCGCCGAGGCGATCCGCACGCTCGCGCGCTGAGCGGACGGGCGCATCGGCGAGGGCGCGCGCGGCGGAACACCGCTACTCCGCACCTCCGCGGAGCACCTCCGCTCAGCGCATCCGCTCGGCGATCCGCGTCCAGTGCTCCCAGACGAGCACCATCGCCAGCGTGTCGAGCTTGCAGTACTCGGTGAGCAGCCGCGCCCACTGCGCGACGGCGGCCGCATCGCCGCGCTCGTCGCCGTACACCATGCGGAAATAGGCGCGGATGGCGCCGGTGCCCTCGCGCACGCCCTGCTCCTCGCCGGCGATCAGGTCGCCGGGGAGCGCGGCGTACGGCCCCAGCGCCGGGTCGCCGGCGTGGCCCGTCACCGCGCGGAACCGCGCCCGCACCTCCGGCGACGCCTTCCAGATGGCGTCGAGCACGTGCTTGATGGAGTAGCTGCTCCCCATCCCCGGGTGGTAGTACGCGTCGCGGCAGAGCGTGAGCATGTCGAGCTGGCGTGCGCCCTCGGTGCCCGGTCTGCGCGCGAGCGTGCGCAGCCACTCGGCGAGCGACGGGTCGCCGGTGCCCATCGCGGCGAGATCCTCGGCGACCTCGTTGAGGACGCTGCGCTCGAAGTGCGACCAGACGAGTACGGTGCCGTCGTCGCCGATGTGCTCGCGCAGCGAGCGAGCGAAGCGCTCGTTGGGCCAGGTGGGCGCGCGGTCGAGGAACTCGCCGTGCTCGAGCACCGCACCGGGTGCCCGGAGCGTGTGGCAGCTCCACTGGAAGGCGAGCTGGCCGTAGGGCCGCATCCCCTTGTGGTGCGGCACGGCCATGCGCGCCGCCTCGAAGTCGATGAAGTGCAGCGGGTAGCGCGCCGACGCGACCGCATCGGCGAGGGGGGCGTCCGCCCATTCCTCGTCGCGCCGCGTCTGCTCGACGTGCCGGCGCTGGCGCGTCGCGTACACGCCGGCCTTCCCCTCGAAGTGGTCCTCCGCGATGTCCACGAGGCGGTCCACGCCGGCAGCGAGGAGGCGCTCGCGCAGCTCGCCGCCCTGGTAGAGGTCGAGCACGTGCGGCCGCGCATCGGCGCGCGCGCCCCAGCACTCGCGGAAGCCGTTGCGCGGCGCGTCGGGCCCGACGCGGAACTCGCAGGCCTTGCAGCGGCCGGCGAGGGCCGGCGGCGCACGGCGCAGGTCGGGCTGCAGCGTCGCGAGGAACTCCCGCGTCGCCGCGCGGACCTCGGGCTCCAGCTCGGCGACCTCGGCGCTCACGTCGATGCCGATGGTGAGCGGGTCGCGGCGCGCGAGCGTCGGGTCGCCGAGGAAGCGCGCGGTGACGAGCCCGCCGTCGGGGTCGCGGACGAGCTCGAACCACGCCGGCATGCCGTCGTGCGCGGCAACCTTCCCCTTGTCCATCAGCACGAGGTGCGGCCGTACCGGCACGCCGGGGAAGAGGTCCTTGAGGACGGTGACCTGGTAGGTGACGTCCTCGAGGTACTCGCGCCAGTCGCCGAGGATGCCGAACGGCTTCCGCTTGGCGCGGAACGGGCTGCCGGCCTTCTCGATCCGCTCGCCGGCGTCCGCGGGGTCGTAGCTCGACGACTTCACCTCGTAGAGGTCGAAGCCGCCCGCGCGGCGGCGGAGGATGTCCACGCGGGCCAGCCGGTGCCCCTCGAGCAGCGTCGCCTCGAACAGCGTGCAGTCGCCGGCCGCGAGGCGCGCCATCGTCGCGGCGGCGCCCTCGCGCATCGCGGCGCTGCCGCGGCCGTACTCCATCGTCACGCCGTCGGGGAAGAGCTGCTTCGCCAGCACCTCCACCATGTAGCCGCCCTCGGCGAGCAGCTGCAGGTACTCGTTCTCGTCGAGTGTGGTGGGGTAGCCGAGCTCGCGGTAGTAGAGCTTGGTCGGGCAGGAGCGCGCGAGCTTGAAGTCCGACTTCGACAGGGTGTGGAGGCGCGTCGTCATCGGGGAATGATGCACGGGGGGACTGACAGCGGCATCAGCCTTCTGCGGCGACGGTCACCGCGACGCCGCTGAAGGCGGCGTTGCCGGTGAGCGCGTCCACCCGCTGGTCGTCGGTGAGGTCGTTGATGCTCGCCCCCGCGTGCGCCTGCGCGACGCCCAGCCGGATGCCCGGACGGTCGTGCCCCCAGCCGTGCGGCAGGCTCACGACGCCGGGCATCAGCGCGTCGGTGACCTCGAGTTCGGCGGTGACGGCGCCGCGCGGCGTGGTGATGCGCACCGACGCGCCGTCGGCGAGGCCGCGGCGCGCAGCGTCGTCGGGATGCATCTGCAGCGTGCAGCGGCGCTTCCCGCGGACGAGGCGCTCGCTGTTGTGCATCCAGGAGTTGCACGAGCGGAGGGCGCGGCGGCCGATCAGTTCGAGGTCGGCGGTGGGCGGCCGCGCGCCCGGATGTTCCTCGCCACCCGGCGCGCCGGCGAGGAAGCGCGCCTCGAGCCGGGCGATGTCGGCGAGGAAGAGCTCGGGCGCCGCATGGATGCGCCGGTCCGCCGTGCGGAGGCGGCCGGGGAGGGCCGGCTTCAACGCGCCGAGGTCCACGCCGCTCGGCGCACGCTCGAGTGCGCGCACGGTGAGCCCGCCGCCGAACGGCCGGTAGCCGGTGCCGTACGGGCCGGTGCGGAGCCCGTGGTCCACGAGCCGGCGCGGGCCGAGGCGCGCGAGCACCGCGCCCTCGAGGCGGCCACGCACCGTGCCGTCGAGCGCACCGGCGAGGGCGTTGAGGATCTCCCAGTCGTGCCGCGCGCCGGGGGGCCGGGGGAACACCGCGCCCGACCAGCGCGCGGTGTCGCGCACGGCGAGGGTGTGGAAGACGAGGTCGTAGTGCTCGCGCTCCAGCGGCGAGGTCGGCGGGAGGATGAGATGCGCGTGGCGCGTCGTCTCGTTCAGGTAGCAGTCCACCGCGACGAACCACTCGAGCCCGGCGAGGGCGCGGTCGAGGCGTGCGCCGTTCGGCGTGGAGAGCACGGGATTGCCCGCATGCGTGACGAGCGCGCGCACCTGTCCGGGTCCCGGCGTCTCGATCTCCTCGGCGAGCGCGCTCACCGGGAGCTCGCCCGCGAACTCCGGCAGGCCGCGCACGCGGCTCGTCCACCGGCCGAATCGCGGCCGGGATCCCGCCTGGTCGGCGCGGAGGATGTCCACCGCCGGCCGGGTGAACATCGCGCCACCCTCGGCGTCCACACGCCCGGTGACGAGGTTGAGCGCGGTGATCAGCCAGGTCGCGAGCCCGCCGAACTCCTGCATCGAGACGCCGACGCGGCCGTAGGCGACGGCGCGCGGCGCCTGCGCGAAGTCCCGCGCGAGCCGGCGGATGACGTCGGCGCCGATGCCGGTCGCCGGCGCGACGCGCTCGGGCGGGAAGCGCCCGGCGAGCGCGTGCAGCGCGTCGAGCCCGGTCATCAGGCTCTCGAGCGGGCCGGGCCGGGCCAGGCGCTCGGTCATCACGACGTGCAGCACGCCGAGGAGGAAGAGGGCGTCGGTGCCGGGCCGGATGAAGTGGTGCTCGTCGGCCGCGGCCGCGGTCTCGCTGCGGCGCGGGTCGATGACGACGACGCGCCCGCCGCGCGCGCGGATGGCGGCGAGGCGGTCCATCACGCCGGGCGCGGTCATCAGCGAGCCGTTGGACGCGGCGGGATTGGCGCCGAGCATCAGCACGTGCTGCGTGCGGTCGAGGTCGGGCACGGGGATGAGCAGCGCGTGCCCGAAGCACTGCAGCGCCACGACGTGCGCAGGGAGCTGGTCCACCGAGGTCGCGGAGAAGCGGTTCCGCGAGCGGAGCGCGCGCACGAGGCGCGGCGCGAAGAGCATCGCGCCGAGCGAATGGACCGTGGGATTGCCGACGTAGGAGGCGACGGCGTCGCGGCCGTGCGCGCGCTGGACGCGGCGGAGGCCGTCCACGGCGAGCCGGAGCGCGGCGTCCCAGGCGATCGGCTCCCACCGGTCGCCGAGGCGCCGCATCGGCTGGCGGAGACGGTCAGGATCGGTGTGCACGTCCTGCAGCGCGACGGCCTTGGGACAGAGGTGGCCGCGCGAGAGCGGATCGTCGGCGTCGCCGCGGATGCCGGTGATGCGGTCGCCGTCGGTGGTGATGACGAGGCCGCACATGGCCTCGCAGAGGGTGCAGGTGCGGTGGTGGCGCGTCGTCACGCCGCCGCCGTCGCCCCGTCGATCCGGATCCCCCGCCACGCCCCGCGCCGGAACCGCCGCACCGTCAGCGTCGCGCGCATCGCATGCCCGCAGAGGATCGCGAGCCACACGTTCCACGCCTCCAGCGGGCCGGCGAGGCTGAGCAGGGTGAGGAACCCGATCGGCACGGCGAGCTGCGAGACCAGCGTGATGTAGAGCGGCCCCTTGGTATCGCCGGTGCCCTGCAGCCCGCCGGTGTAGGTGAGCGCGGTCGTGATGAAGAGCCCCGACACGCTCAGCCAGCGCAGCAGCTCGGTCCCGAGCGAGACGACCGTCGGATCGTCCATGCCGAAGAGGCCGAGCAGCACGTCCGGGAGCGCGAGGAAGAGCAGCCCGATGAAGACCGCGATGCCGAGGCCGAAGCGCGACGCGGTGCGCACCGTGAGTTCCACCCGCTCCGGCTTCCCGGCGCCGAGGTTCTGCCCGGCGACCGCGGCCGCCGCCCCCATCAGCCCGACGCTCGTCCACGTGATGAACGAGAAGAGCTCCGAGTATCCCACCGCGTACGCCGCCTGCGCCTCGGCGCTGTTGGGGAGCGAGCCGATGTACCGGAGGAGGAGCACGCCGCCGATGTTCATCGCGATGCCCTGGATGCCTGCGGGCAGGCCGAACCGGAAGAGCTGCCTGATGATGGTCCAGTCCCAGCGCCAGTCCATCTGGCCGCGGTCCCAGTGGATGACGAAGCCGCCCGACAGGAGCCGGATGAAGCCGTACACACTGACGATGGCGCCGGCGAGCACCGTGCCGAGCGCGGCGCCCATCACGCCCATCGCGGGGATGGGACCGAGGCCGCGGATGAAGATGATGTTGAGGATGACGTTGAGCACCGTCATCGTGACGCCCATCCGCAGCCCCGACTTGGCGTCGCCCGCGGCGCGGAGCGCGCCGCCGAGGAGGAAGAGCATCATCATCCCCGCGCCGCCGACGAACATCGTGCGCAGGTAGGGCAGCGCCTCCGCGACCACCTCGGGCGAGGCGTTCACCGCGGTGAGCAGGTACGGCGACAGGAACCAGCCGATGGGCGCGATGACGACGTAGAGCAGCGCCAGCGTCGCGAGGAACGCCTGGTACACCGTGCGGTTCACCGCCGCGTGGTCGCCGGCGCCGGTGAAGCGCGCGACGAGGACGCCCATCCCGGTGAAGATGGACATGATGAACACCATCACGACCAGGAAGATCTGGAACGCGACGCCGACGGCGGCGTTCCCCTGGAACCCGACGTACCGTCCGACCATCGCGTGGTCGATCACGCCCTGCAGTCCGCCGATGATGTTCTGCAGCACCGTCGGCCACGCGATCTTCCAGACCGCCTGGCTGATGGGGCCCTCGACGATGCTGCGGTCGAAGGTCTTGCCCTTCGGGGGGGTTCCGGCCATCCGGGAACGTTCGCCGGGGGATGGCGGATTGCGCTAGTACGGCGG
>JAIBBJ010000219.1 GCA_019694735.1 Gemmatimonadaceae bacterium
CCCCGGCGCGCGCGCCGCGACCACGGTGCCGTCCGGCGCGACGAGGCCGCTCACCGCGCGCACCGGGTACTCGGTGCGCGCCGCGGCCTCGAGATACGCCTCCACCGGCACCGTCACGATCACGCGGGCGCGGATCCCGCGCGCGATGCCGGCCACCGGACGGTCGAGCCGCAGCACCGGGACGCCCGTCGCCGGCTCGTCGGCGATGACGGGACTGCCGTCCACGAGCTCGTCGTGGACGGCGTCCTCCAGGAAGGCCCCGGTGAACCAGGGGGCGAGCCGCGCATCGCGCGTCCGCACGCGCAGCTGCTCCGCCCCCACGTACGGCACGCGCGAGACGATCCGCGCCTCGGGGAATGCCACGTACACGGCCTCGAGCCCGGGCGTCGCGTCGAGCACCGCGCGCTGCGCGGCGACGGCCGCGAGCGCCACGTCGCGCACGCCGGGCGCCGGCGAGGCACCGGCCACCTCGAGCACCCCGCCGATCGCGAGCCGGGAGGCCTCGTCGGTCAGGATGTACTCGAGCGCGTCGGCGCCCGGGGTGCGCGGACCCGCCGGCACGGCCGACCGGCCGACGGGCGGGGAGGCGAGGCGCTGCGCCACGAGCGTGGCGGCGTCGCGCTGCCGCTCGGCCAGCGTGGCGGCCTCGTGCGCCGCCGTCGCCGACGCGCGCTCCACGACCGACCCGAGCACCGCCTCGTGCTCCCGCCAGACGAGCCAGCCACCGAGCACGGCCAGCATCCCGATCGCCCACCAGAGGCGGAGCGACAGGGCCTGCCGCCGCCGCGCGGCGCGCACGAGGGCCTCCTCGCGGCGGACGTGCGGCATGTCAGTCCTCCCGGGTGCGCTGCTGGGCCCAGAGGAAGAGGTCGTCGCCGCTCATCGGCTTCGCGATCGCGTAGCCCTGCGCGTACGGGCACTCGAGCGCCTCGAGCAGCGTGTAGTCCTCCTGGTCCTCCACGCCCTCGGCGACCGCCGCGAGCGAGAGGCCCGAGGCCAGCTCGAGCAGCGACGCCAGCACCGCCGTCGCCTTCGGGTCGCGCGAGGCGCCGTGCACGAACCGGCGGTCCACCTTCACCTCGGTGACCGGCATCGTCTTCAGCATCTCCATCGACGCGTACCCGGTGCCGTAGTCGTCGAGCGAGAGGCCGAAGCCGGCGAGGCGCAGCCGCGCCAGCGTCTCGATCGCCAGCGCCCGCTCGCGGCTCATCGTCGTCTCGGTCACCTCGACCACCAGCGTGCCGGGCTCCACCCCCAGGCTCCGCACCAGCGTCGTGAGCCGGTCGGCGAGCCCCGGGTCCGCGAGCGCGCCCCCCGGCAGGTTCACCGACACCGTGAGCTTGAGGCCGTGCCGCTCCCACTTCCGCACCCACTGCAGCGCCTGCGTCAGCATGGACTGGCTCAGCGCATCCACGATCGGCGTCTGCTCGATCACGGGGATGAACGCCCCCGGCCCCACGAGCCCGCGTTGCGGGTGCATCCACCGCGCCAGCGCCTCCACGCCGCTGATGCGGCCGTCGGTGACGCTCACCTTCGGCTGGAACCACGGCACGATCTCGCCCCGCGCGATCGCCTCGGCGATCTCCTCCGGGGAGTAGCGGTCGGCGGCCGGGCCGCCACGCTTCCCCACCGGCGCCGCGGCACCGGCCGGCGCGCGCACGTGCAGCAGGAAGGCGCGCAGCGCCTCCAGCGAGACCGGCTTCGGGATCGCCCCCAGCACGACGAGACCGTACATCTTCGCCATCTCGTCCACCGACCGCAGCACCGCCGGGTCATGCGCCGAGGTGAGCACGACCGCCGGCGGCTTCGGCTCCTTCGCCAGCATGCGCAGGAACGTGACCCCGTCCATCCCGGGCGTCTCGAGGTCCGCGATGACGAGGTCCGGCATGGCCCGGCGCACGGCCTCGAGGGCTTCGTCGCCGGTCGCCGCCTCGACGACCGCCACGTGCCCGAGCCCCAGGAGCAGCCGTCCCAGCATCCGGCGCTGGAACGGATGGTCCTCGAGGATCAGCACGGTCACCGCGCGGGGCTGCGCCGCGGCGTCCGACCCATGGGCCGGCGTCGTCGACGGACGGCCCGGCTCGGGCACGACCGCGCGCGCGCGTCCCGCGGGGGACGAGTGGAGTTCGGGACTGATCGTGATACCGCCTCCCGGACGGTGGAAACGCCTGCTATCTGGCCAGAGTATCGGCCCGTTCCACGTGAACTGGAGCACAACCGCCCCCGGCCGCCCTTATATAGATTGCGGTGTGCCCCGCCCCACCCCACCCGGCGTCATGGACCCCAGCGCACAGGCCGAGGCCGAGGCCAACGCGGCCACCCGCGCCATCGCCCTCGTGGACCCGATGGCCCGGGTGCGGGCCGTCAGTTCGGCCTTCGCGTCCACGCTCCACATCCGCCGCGACGAGCTCCTCGGGCGCCCGCTCACCAACGTCGTCCGCGCGGCCGACCGCCCCGCCCTCGCCCACGCCATCGGCGCCGTCGCGACCGGCGAATGGCCCGGCTGCTCCATCGAGGTCTTCGTCGAACAGCATGCGCGGCAGCCGCGCACGATCCGCTTCGTCCTCGAGTCCGACGGCGCGGGGCGCGTCCGCCTCATCGCCAACGACCTCTCGGCCGAGCGCGAGGCCCAGCGCACCCGCGAGGAGTACGAACAGAGCCTCAAGGCGCTGACCCAGCATTCGCTCGACATCTGGGCCCTCGTCGGCGCGCAGGGGATCGTGCGCTCGATGAGCGACTCCGTCGCCGTGCACCTCGGGTGGCTCCCCGGCGAGATGGAGGG
>JAIBBJ010000094.1 GCA_019694735.1 Gemmatimonadaceae bacterium
CATCCGATTCGCGCGCGAGCTGCGTGAGCCGCACCGCCACCGTGCGCGGCAGCACCGGCGCGCCGTCGAGCACCACGAGCGCGAAGGCCGCCGAGCGCAGCAGCAGGTCCGCGCACCAGGGCCCGCGCGCCGGATCCCCCGGCCGCACCACCCAGAGCGCGTCGTACGCTGCCGAGTCCGCCGACCAGTCGCGCGGGTCGAGCGTGCGTGTCGCATCGATCCATGCCACGCCGCCGCCGCCGCGGATCGTCGCCGCGACGAGCGACCGCGCGAGCGTCGTCTTGCCGAGGCCGGCCGGGGCGAGCAGTTCCGTCAACCGCCCGCGCGGTACCCCCCCGCCCGGCAGCATCGCATCGAGCGTGGCCATCCCCGTGGGGAGCCCCGGCGTGCTGCTCGGGGTCCCGGCGACGACGGCGGCGAGTTGCTGGCGGAGGATGGCGAGGGACATGAAAACCGAATAAACACCGAATCAGTAGGCCGTAATTACCGAACAAAATCCGAAAACCGCAAGGGTCTCCGTCCCCCTTCTGCGCCGTCCCGACTATCCTGCGCGGAGACGGCCCGCCCTCATCACACGGAGTCCCGATGGCCATGGATGCGCCCCGATCCCACTCGCCGTTCCTCGCCATCGGTGCGGTCTCGGGCGGGCTCGCGGTCGCGGCGGGGGCCTTCGGGGCGCACGCGCTCCGGGCGCGGCTTGAGCCGCGGCTGCTGGAGGTCTTCGAGACCGCGGCGCGCTACCAGATGTACCATGCGCTCGCGCTCGTGGCGGTCGCGCTCGTCTCCACCGCGGCGCGTCCCGCCGTGGCCGCTCCTGCCTTCGCTCCCCGCGACCGGGCCCTGAGGCTCGCGGGGTGGGCCTTCCTCGTGGGGACGGTGCTCTTCTCGGGGTCGCTCTATGCGATGGCGCTCACCGGGGTGCGAGCCCTCGGCGCGATCACGCCGCTCGGGGGCGTGGCCTTCCTCGCGGGGTGGGGCGCGCTCGCGTTCGCGGCGGTGCGCCGGCCCTGAGCGCGCCCCCAGCGCGGCGCGTGCCGGATCTTCAGCGCCCGAAGAACGCGAAGCGGACGAAGTCGCGCCACTGCCCGACGCTCCGCGAGTGGCGGCGCACCCGGTCCCACAGCGGCTCGTGCGCGTCCTCGCCCTGCAGCGCGCGTGCCCACCGGTCGTCGTTCGCCCAGCGCGCCGGCGTGCGGTGGCCGCTCCAGCGCGGGCGCAGTGCGGCGCGCCAGAGGAGCCGCGAGAGCCCGAGGGACGGGCTCGCCGTCCCCTCACCCGGGACGTTCGCCGCGATGATGTGCCGTTCGATCGCCGCGCGCAGGAACGCCGGTGTCGGCGGGGTGAGTGCGGCGAGCACCGGGGCGGGGACCGAGAGGCCGCACAGCCGCTGCGCGAGGCGCAGCGTCCAGTAGGCCGAGGTCACGGCGCGTGCCGTGCGCGCGAGCGCCAGGAAGCGCTCCCACGAGAAGCCGGGCACGCCGGCCACGGCTCCGACGAGCCGGAAGGTGCGCCACGAGCCGAAGAGCAGGGTATGCTGCCACGCGAAGTGGATGCAGGCATGGAGCATCAGGTGCTCCGGCGTCGGCACGAGGGCGCCGTTGAACGGCGGGGGGGCGGGCCGTGCATCGCGCAGCAGGTCGTGTTCGTCCACCCGGAACGAGTGGTCCTCCGAGAAGAGCGCGACGTGGAGCTCGATGCGCGTGCCCGGCAGCCGCGGATCGAGGAAGGGCGGCAGGTGATGGTGCGCCTCGCCGACCATCTCGTGCACGGCCTCGTCGGCCGTCTGGTGCCAGCCGGCCGCGGCGAGGGCGGCGATCGCCGCCGGCACGTCCCCGGGCCGGACCAGCACGTCGAGGTCGCTCATCGGACGCGCGCGGAAGGTCGGGTCGACCAGTGCGCCGAGCGCCGCGCCCTTCAGCAGCAGCACCGGGACGCCTGCGGCGCCGAACGCCGCGGTGGTCTCGGCGAGGCGCTGCGCGAGGCGCTGCATCCGGAAGTCGCTCACCATCGTCGCGCGGCGCAGGTGCTCGCCGACCGTCGCCGGCGGTGTGACGCCCGCCCCGCGCAGCGCGCGCCAGACCGACGCCGTCGCCATCTCGGCGTCCGCGAGCTGCGCCGCGCGCGTCCAGTCGGCGACCTCCGCCGCCAGCGTGCCCACCTCGGCGGCCGTGGCCGCGGGATCGGCGACCCGGAAGACGAGGCGCGCTTCGGCGGTCGGGGTGGAGGCCATCGGGCGGTCGCTAGAGGTGCGTGAGCGTGCCCGCGCGCCGTGCGTGGCGCAGCGCGAGCGCGAAGGCGGTGCCGGCGGCCGCGAGCCCCGCGGCCGCCAGCAGCGCGAGGGCACCCACATCGCCCGCCACATCGGCGAACGAGGCGCCCGCGAGTAGCAGACGGCGCGCCGCGCGCAGGGCGTACGTGAGCGGGAAGAGCCAGGACAGCGACTGCAGCCACCCCGGGATCGCCGATGTCGAGTAGAAGACGCCGCCGAGGAGGTTCGAGCCCGTGACGACGGCGGTGAGCAGCGGTCCGGACGTGCGGAAGAGGAGCACGAGCGATGCCGCGACGAGGCCGAACGCCATCTGCGCCGCCACCAGCAGTCCGACGATGCCGAGCACCGCCGGCAGCATCCGCGGGTCGGGACGGACGCCGAGGACGACCGCACCCGCCACGACGAGGCCGGCGTTGACGAGCGAGAGCAGGAGCGGATACGCGACGAGCCCGAGCAGCACCAGCGGCAGCGGCGTGCGCGTCACCATCAGCGCCTCGAACGTCCCGCTGCCGATGTTGTTGGTCAGGGCCGCCGGGAGCGCGGTGGTCGCCGCGGCGAGCACGTAGCTCATCGCGATGCCGATCACGACGAAGCCGAAGTAGTCGTTGCCCTCGAGCCTGATCGAGGCGCGCGCGAGCGGCTCGACCGCCTTCGCCATGAAGAACACCGGCACGATGGAGGCGAGGAGGCTCACGAACGACAGCAGGGTCGCGATCCGGTAGCTCGTCGCGGAGAGCCAGGTGGCGCGCAGGAGCGCGAGGACGCTACGCATCGTGTCCTCCGGCGTCGGCGCGCAGCGTCCGCTCGATCAGGTCGGCGAGCGACGGGTCCGTGCGTTCGAACCGCGCGACCGCGATCCCGGCCCCGGAGAGGCGCGCGAGTGCCTGCGCCGCGCCCTCGGCGCCGCCGGGGATGACGCACTCGTACGCCTCCCACCCGGGTTCCACCGTCGCCCCGCGCGCCTCGAGCCGCAGGGCGCCGATGGCCGCCGCGGCCGCCGCGTCGGCCGGCCGGAGCCACAGTCGGTGCCGGTCGCCACCCGACCGGTGCCGGAGCCGTGCCGTCGCCTCCACGGCCAGCAGCCGCCCGCGCTCGAGTACGCCGACCCGGTCGCAGAGGTCCCACACCTCGTCGGCATCGTGGGTCGCGAGCAGCACGGTGCACCCCTCGCCCGCGACGACGGTCTCACGCAGGAAGCGCCGGAAGTCTCGGGCCGAGATCGGGTCGAGGCTGCGCGTCGGTTCGTCGAGGAGCAGCACGCGCGGCCGACCGAGGAGCGCCCGCGCGATGAGCAGCCGCTGCCGCATCCCGGAGGAGAAGAGGCTCACCATCTTCGCGCCGGTGTCGGCGATCCCGGTGATCGCGAGCACGCGCTCCACCTCCGCCGCCGCGGCCGCGCCGCCGAGGCCCTGCAGCGCGGCGAAGAGGCGCAGGTTCTCCCGCGCCGGGAGCCGCCAGTACAGGCTGCGCTCGTTCGCGATGACCGGTGCGACCAGCCGTCGCACGGCGCCGCCCGCCGTGCGCACGTCATGCCCGGCCACCGTCGCGCGCCCCGCGTCGGGGAGGAGCAGCGTCGTGAGCATCTTGAAGAGCGTCGTCTTGCCGGCGCCGTTCTGCCCCAGGAGCCCGAACACCTCGCCGGCCGTCACCGAGAACGACACCGCGTCCACCGCCACGACCTGCGGCGAGTCGAACGGGGCGCGCAGCGTCTCGAGCCATCCGCGCGGGCGGGCGAAGCGCTTCGTGAGCCCGTCGACGGTGACCATCGTCATGCCGGCCGCCCGTGCCACGCCAGCAGCGTCGCGGCCGCGGCCGGCAGCCGGGCGAGGTCGCGGGGGACGTGCAGTTGCTGCACCGGCACGCGGTGCACGAGGGCCGCGGCGCGCGCCATCATCGTGGCGGCACCCCAGGACCCGAGCATCCGCCCGATCTTCACATGCGCGACGACGCCGATCGCGGCCAGCGCCGGCGGGAACGGCGTGCGCGTGAGCGCCGGCGTCTCGGGGGCCATCGGCACGAGCACGTAGAGCGCGGCCAGCGGGCGTGCCCCGCCGGTGAGCGCCCCGTCCGGCAACGCGGTGAGCACCTGCTTCCCTTCGCGCGAGCGCAGCATCCCCGCGCCTGCCCCCACGGCGGCGACGCTGTCGTCGTGCACGCGCAGGCCCTGCAGCCCCGGCAGCGCCGTCGCCGCCTGCGGGTCCACGGGCAGCGTGTCGTCGCTCACGAGCCATGCGCCCGCCTGCGCGAGCGCGAGGGCGAGCGAGGACTTGCCGTAGCCCTTCGGTGCGAGGAAGGCGAGCACCCCATCCGCCGTCGCGACCGCGCTCGCGTGCAGCGGCAGCAGGCCGTCGAGGTAGAGCGCGGTCGCGAGCACGCGGCCGGCGAGGTGCTGCCGCACGAAGTCCTCCCACGCTCCCGGGCGCCGCGCCACCGTGACCCGGGTGCGGTCCGGCGACAGGTCGAACGCCCCGGTGTCGTCCACTTCGATGCGGTGACCGCCGTCGTGTGCGCAGAGCCGTGCCTCGACGGTCCCGTAGAGCGTGTCGTGCCCGAGCGCGCGCGCCCCCGACATCGGCGGCAGCCCGGCGTCGGCCTCGGTGACGGTCCAGCGCGCGGGCCCCGCGGGCCGCTCGTCGAGCTCGGGCAGCGCGATCGTCGAGGCGAGCGGGGCGCCATACGCCGTGTAGTGGTGCATCGGGCTCACGCGGTCACCGGGGCAGCCGCATCGTCGTGCGCGCGGGTCCAGAGGTCGGCCTGAAGGGTGAAGAACAGCCGGGCACCGGTCTCGTCGTCGTCATGGCGGAGCACGTGCTCCCAGGCCCGCCGCAGCAGCGTCGCGTCGACGAGGCCCCACTCGGCGAGCCGCGGCACCGCCAGCATCGCCTCGACGTCCGCCCGCGCCGGCCCGCGGAGCTGACGGAGGAAATATGCCGAGGTCACGCCCGTGCGGTGGGGCCGCGGCGCGAGCACGTGCGCCGGCAGCAGGCCGCGCATCGCGCGCCGGAGCAGGATCTTCGTCTCGCGCCCGTCGGAGCGCTCGCTCCACGGGCGGCGTGCCGCGAAGCGCACCACACGGTCGTCGAGCAGCGGCGACCGGAGCGCGACGCCCTCCTCGAGCGCGAAGCCGCGCAGCGCCGCCATCACGCGCGCGAAGAACGCGTAGCGGAGGTAGGCGTGCGTCTCGGCCAGCACACGGCTCCGGCGCGGCAGCGCCGGCGCCGCGGCCGCCTCGCGGGCCAGCACCCCGGTCGCCTCCAGTCCGTCCGCACGCACCCAGAACGGCGCGCGCCGGTGCAGGTGGTCGGTCGGCGGCGGCAGGCCGCGCACCCGCGCGATCACGCGCGGGATGACCGGCGGGAGGGCCGGCTTCACGGCCCAGCGCCACACGTTGGCCAGGCCGCGGCCGCCACGCGCCTTCCACTGGCGCGCGAGTTCCAGCCATCGGCCGCGACCGAACAGGTCGGAGAGCAGGATGTCCGAGACCTGGAAGAGCTGGTCCCCGCCGACGCCATCGAGCATCACGCGCGCGCCCTCGGCGCGCGCACCGCGTGCGAGGGCGCGGTTCCACTCCTCGTAGAGGTGCGCGAACGGCAGGCTGCGCACGGCCGCCCGCGCGCCCGGGTCCGGGAGCAGCGTGATGTCGTCCACGTCGAGCCACCGCGTCCGGATGCCCCAGTTGGCGACGACATCCTGGATCAGCTCGTCCTCGCGGCCGGGATCGCCTGCCGGATAGCTGATGCTCACGGGCCGAAGTCGCGCGGCGTCCGCCGCGCCGAGCGCGACGGTCGCCGCACCGCCGACCGCCGTCGAATCCCATCCGCCGCTCAGCGAGAGGGCCGTCGGCCCCTCGGGCGCGAGCCGTTCGCGGACCGCGTCCACGAGGAGCGCCCGAAGTGCCTCCGCGGCGGTGTCCAGTGGCGCTCGGTCCATCAGGATGTCGTCGCCCGGGTGCCAGAACGGTGCCGTGCGCACACCGTGCGGCACGTCCCAGGTGAGCCGATGGCCGGCCGGTACCTCGTCGATCGCCGCGTAGGCCGTGCGGGGCGCATGGCCCCAGAGCCCCGCGGCGACGGCCGCGATGGCGGCGCGGTCGAGGGTACGTGGCACGCGCGGGTCCGCGAGCAGGGCCTCGACCGTCGTCGCGACCACCACGCCGTCCGCGCTGCGCGTCACGTAGAGGGCCCGTGACCCGGTGAAGGAGCGCGCGGCCACGAGCCGTCCGGCGGCGGCATCCCAGAGCACGAGCGCGAAATCGCCCTCGAGCCGGGCGAAGCCGTCCTCCCCCCATCGGGCGTACGCAAGGGCCGCGAGCATCGCATCGGTGGGCGGCGGCGTGGCCGGCACGCCGAGCGCGCGGCAGAGGTCCGCGCGATGGTGGAGGGTCGCGTCCGCCGCGACCGTCAGCGCTCCGTGGACGACCACCTCGCCCGTGCCGAGGCGCAGGGTCCGCTCCCAGTCATGTGCGACCGCCGAGAGGGCGGCGTCGACGCGGCCGGTGGCAGCGCTCCCCACGCGTGCCGGCTCCGCGCCGTACGCGCCGAGCGTGCCGAGCGCCAGACGCACGCGCGCCGTCGCCGCACCCTCGCTCCACGGCCCGGCCGCGGCGACGATCGCACTCATGCGGGTCGCATCACGCTCAGGTCGTCGACCTCGGTGAACCGCGCGATCGCCTGCGGATCGTCGCCGAGCACGGTGTCGCCCCAGCGGATCCAGGCGTGCGCCTGGAACGCGCCGTCGGCGCGCCGGACGCCGATGCGGATGCTCGCGCCCGTGACGCCGTCGGCGAGCAGCAGTTCGCGGAGCGCCATCGCACGAACGAGGCAGTAGGGGCGGAACAGACCGTACGCCGCCGCGCGATGGACGGCGTGCTCGAGGGCCCGTGCGCGGCGCGGATCGCCGCGCACGGCGTCCGCGGCGACCACCTCACGGATCGCGAGCGCGCCGATGGGCTCCCGCCGCAGCCGGCGTTGCGCCCGGAGCAGGGCGAGCTGGGCGCGGGCGAGGTCGATCCACTCGCGCGCGCCGAAGCCGAACGCCCTACGCAGCCGTCCCGGCATCCGCCCCCGGCGCGATCGCCAGTCCCTCGCGCACCAAGGCGTCGAGGAGCTCCCCGACATCCGTCGCGATCGTGGACGACGCGACCTCCGGGTATCGCGCGCCGACGGTCGCGGTGAGCGCCGGCAGCGAGGCGGAGGCGGGGGGCAGCAGCTGCCACACGAGCGCCCCGACCTCGTTGAGGCCGAAGTACAGTTCGGTATCGGGGGAGAACAGCACCGCGCCGTCGTCCAGCTTCTGGAAGACCACGCGAGGATTTGGCATCGGGAGCGACACGGCGGGACAGGGGAGAGGTGCGGGTACGATGAAGCCCGCGCTGCGGAGTACGCAACGCGGGCTTCGGCTCACCGTGCCATCAACGCACGTCAGGGCGCCTTACCGCACCCCGACGGCGTCAATGACTCAGGAAGCGGACGGCCCGTCCGTCGGGCAACCGATCGTATACGTGGTGCGGCCGATCGTGGTCGTGCAGCCAGGGCTGCCGATACCGAAGATCGAGCCACCATCCGACGCATTCGAAAGACCCCACTGCGTGAGATCCCGGAACGTGCCGAACTTTTCGAGCGACGGCTTCTGATACATACAGTCCACCGGTAAGGGAGTGGGCTTGATGACCGGGACCATCCCGGCCATCTGGTGCGACAGGATACGTGGCAAGATGAACGCCAGCAAGGGCGACGATTGCCGTGTCAATCATCCGTTCAGCCGGATGGCAGGTAAAACTTTTCCTGACAACGGGTTGGGCCGCGATCGCGTCGTGGGGACCAGACCCCTGTCAGGCCTGACAGGGGGACGTCCGGGGCGTTGCGGTCCTGCGACAGCCGGTGCATGCTCGCGGCACGCCGGAACACTCCGGCGACGGTCCACGTCGGCCGCCACCGGGTGCTACTGGCGCGCGGTGCCCGCGGGGCCCGCTGGCGTACTTCCTGCCTATCTTTGGACCGTTCCGACCGGTGCCACGCCGGCCGGCTCGCTCGTCCCTGCACGTATCCCCTCACCGAGGCGGCGCGCGCCGTCCGGTCCTGGTCCGTCCAACCCCCGTCCATCCGAATGCCGCGCCTCTTCCGCTCGCTGCCGCTGCGTGGTCCCGTACCGCGCACGCTCCGCGCTCTCGGCGCCCTCGTACTATGCCTCGTACCGTGCGTGCCGGCTGCCGCGGCGGCGCAGAGCGCCACCTACGGCGCCCTGGCGGGCCTCGTCGTCGACGCCGAGGGACGCCCGGTCGCCGATGCGAGCGTGCGGGTCGTTGACCGCGCGAGCGGTGCGACCCGCCGCGTCGTGACGGTCCGCGACGGCGCCTTCATCTTCGGCGTCCTCACGCCGGCAGAGTACGATGTCACCATCGAGGCGCTTGGCTATCGGCCGGTCGTCCACGCCGGGGTCGGCATCCTCGCCGGCAACCGCTCCGCGCTCCGCGTCGTCCTCCGCGCCGAGCGTCCCCCGGTCACGCGAATCGACACCGTGCGCGCGGCGGGCACGCGGCTCGAGCCGGGCTCCTGGCTCGTGGCGCGCGGCTATTCGGAACTCGCCGGGGCGCGGCGGCTGGCGAGCGACGCCGCGGCGCTGAGCACGATCGCCGGCGATGACGCGGTCGAGGGGCTGCCGTGGCGCTTCGCCGACCTCATGGTCGACGGGACCCGTCTGGGTGCCGTCGGCGCGATGGGGCTCGAAGGGAACGCGACGCACGCGCTGGGGCTGCCCGGCCGGGCCGTCACCGCGGTCACGGTGGGCGGCACCGGATTCGACGTGGAGACCGGCGGGTCCGGCGTCGGCCTCAGCGCGCTCTCGTTGCGTGGCGGAGGCGTGCCGATGCTGCGGGCCACCGGCTTCGGCGGATCGTCCGATGTGGGCGGCGCGCTGGCGCTCGGCGGACCGATCCAGGGCGACACGGCGCAGGCCATCATCGGCGCCGACTTCCAGATGAGCGAGATCGGCCGGCCGGCGTGGTTCGGTGCCGACGACGCGGAAGGACTCGCGATCGCCTCGGCCGCCGCGAACATCCACGGGACCGATCTCGGCCCGCTCGTGAAGGACCGTGCCCTCCGCGCCGAGCGGCGGAGCGGCTATGCGCGCCTCGATTGGCAGGTCGGCGACCGCTATGCGATCGTCGCGCGCGCCGCGGGATCGCGCATCGTCACGCGCGATCTGCCGCTGCCGTCCGGCTTCGCGTCCGTCAACGGCGAGCGCCGCGAGGCGACGATGGCCCAGGCGTCGGCGGGCGTCATCGCGCGGCTCGCCGCACGCATGACCGCGGAGCTGCGGGTCTCGGGAGACGCCGGCGATGCCTCGTCGGAGGCCCCCGCGATCGACGCGACCGCGTTCGCCTCACGGGGCATCGTCGTCGGCGGCGCGGGGGACGAGCCGGCCGACGAGGCACGCTCCGCGCTGCGTGCGAGCGGCGCGCTGCTGCTCGACGCCGGCGCCCATCGGCTCAAGGTCGGCGGGGTCGTCGCCACGCATCATTCGGACGGACTCTGGGCGGACGCCGGCAGCGGGGCCTTCGCGTTCGGTGACGCGACCGATCTGGCGGCCGGGGTCGGGACCTGGCGCGGTCTCGAGACGCACGCGGGATCCGGTGGGTTCCGGATGGTCGAACGCGCCTTCTTCGTGCAGGACGGCTGGACCGTCACCGACGGCCTTGCCGTGACGCTCGGCCTGCGGTTCGACGGCAATCACCTGCCGGCCGGCGACCTCGACGCGAACGCCGACTGGCTGGCCGCCTCCGGCATCGACAACTCGCGACTGGATGAGGCGACGCTCCGGGTGGCGCCGCGGGTGGGCTTCCGCTGGGAGATGGGCGCCGACCGGTCCTGGGTGTTCTCCGGCGGCGCGGGGGTCTATAACGACCTGCCCGACCGTCGCGACCTCTCGGACGCGCTCGCCTACGACACGGGTGTCGAGGTGCGCTCCGCCGTCGGGTCGCTCGGTGGTTGGCCGGCCGTGCCCAGCGCAGGCGTTGCGCCGTCGCGGGGCCGCACGCTCACGGTGCTGGGACCCGAGTTCGAGGGCCCGCGGACGCGCCGCCTCGCGCTCGGCGTGCAGCGGGATGCCGGGCCGTGGACGGTGTTCCTGCGCGGCACCTATCGGCACACCGACCTGCTCGGGCGACGCCGGGACCTCAACCAGGCGGCACCGGGCACGACCGATCAGTTCGGGCGGCCGCTCAGCGGCACGCTCCAGCAGGTGGGGGCGCTCCTGGCGGCCGTGCCGGGCTCGAACCGGCGCTTCGCCGGGTTCGACGCGGTCACCGCGATCGAGGCGACGGGCTTCTCCGACTTCATCGCGCTCACGGCCGGCTTCGAACGCGTGGTCCCGATCGGCCTGAGCTACGCGGCCCATGCGACGTACTCCCGCACCGAGGACAACCTCGCTGGCGCGGCGACGCTCGCCCTGCTGCCGCTCGGCGCCGATGGCCGGCCGTGGACCGAGGGGACGGCCGACACCGACATCCCGCTCCGCGTACTCGGCGCCGCCGAGTGGGCCGCCGGGGTGTCCGGTGCGTTCCGGCTCGGCGTGATCTACCGCGGCCACTCCGGCGCGCCGTTCACGGCCGGCTTCCGGCCCGGGGTCGACGCGAACGGCGACGGCATCGCCGGCAACGACCCGGCCTATGTCGATGGGGCGGTGCCGGGCATGGCCGCCCTGCTCGATACGCATGCGTGCCTCCGGGACGACGCGGGCGGCATCGCGACGCGGAACGCGTGCCGGGCCGACTGGGTGCACACGGTCGATGTGCGGGCGAGCATCCGCATCGCCACGCTCGGGGCTGGCCCGCTCGACCTGGTGGTGGACGCCATCGACCTGCTGGCCGCCGAGCGCGGACGGCTCGATGGTGCGCTCTACCTCGTGGACCGCACCGGTGCCCTGCTGAGCAATCCCACGACCGGCGTCACGACGGTTCCGCTCGTGGCCAACCCGGCGTTCGGGACCGTCGTCGCGGACCGCTCGGCCGGCCCGCTCTTCCGTGTGGGCCTGAGGATCGGACGATGAGGCACGCTCTCCTGACGGCGGCGCTGCTCGCGCTCGCCGCGTGTGACAATGCGGGCGCGACCCGCACCGTCGGCGTCACCGCCACCGGCGTGGTGCGCGGCGAGGTCTTCTTCGACGCGAACGGCTCGGGGGTGCGCGACGCCGCGGATGCGGCGATGCCGCGCGCCGTCATCCGCGTGCTCTCGCGCGCCGGGGCCGACACCGTGCTCCGGGACTCCACCGGCACCGACGGCACCTTCCGCTTCGCGGCGGTCCCCGTCGGGACGTGGGTGGTCGAGGTGGACTCGGCGAGCCTCGGCGACACGGTCGTCGTCGCCGGCGGACGCCGAGACACGATCGTGGTGCTGCCGAACGACTCGCTGGACTTCCCGGCGGCGGTGACGTACCCCGGGCGCAGCGTCGCGCAGGTGCGGGCGCAGGCACCGGGGGTCCGGGTGCTCGTGAGGGCGATCGCGCTCCACGCGCGTGCGGCGTTCGGCGACACGGCGCTGCACGTGGTCGATGCCTCCGGGGCGCTGCGACTCGTGCACGTCCGGCCCTCCGCGGCCACGGTCGCCGCCGGCGACAGCCTGGTGGTGAGCGGCCGGGTCGCAACGCTCGCGGGCCAGCGGGTGCTCGACGATGTCGCACTCTTCGTCGTCGGGCCGACGCTCATCCCCACGCTCCCCGCGGTGACCACGGCCGTGGCGAGCACCGGTGGCGTCGCCGGCTCGCTCGATGCGGCCCTGGTCCGGACCACGAACGTGCTCGTGACCGACACGGCGACGGTGAATGGCGACTTCCAGATGACGGTCACCGATGGCTCGGGCCCGGTGACCGTGGTCCTCGACCGGAACGCCGACACGGGGTTCCGCGCCCCACTGCCGACCGGCGTCTACGTGCCGGGGAACCGCTTCGATGCGCTGGGCGTGCTCGTGCCGACCGGTGCCGGGGCCTGGCGGCTGAAGCCGCGGTCGTCGCTCGATCTCACGCGGCGCTGAGGCGCACGTGGACGGCACGACCCCGGCGCGGGTGGCGCATTTCTTCACGTGCGACGTGGAGGAGTGGTATCAGGTCGTGGCGCTCGCGCCGTGGGCGCCGATGGACCGTTGGGAGGGGTTCGAGAGCCGCGTCGAGGCGGCCGTGGACGCCCTCCTGCAGCGGATGGCCGACGCCGGGGCGCTCGGGACCTTCTTCACGGTGGGGTGGGTGGCCGAGCGGCACCCGGCGATGGTGCGCCGCATCGCGGCCGCGGGGCATGAACTCGCGTCGCACACCTACGACCATCAGCGCATCACGCACCAGACGCCGGCGCATTTCCGCGAGTCGGTGCGGCGCACGAAGCGGATCCTCGAGGACCTCGCCGGGCATCCCTGCGTCGGCTTCCGCGCCCCGAGCTTCTCCATCGTGCGCGGCACCGAGTGGGCGCTCGACGTGCTGGTCGAGGAAGGCTACGCCTACGATTCCTCGCTCTTCCCGGTGAAGCGCGCCGGCTACGGCTACGAGGGCGGGGCGCGCGATGCGCACTGGATCGACCGACCGGCGGGCCGGTTGCGCGAGTTCCCGCCGGCGACGCTCGCGCTGCTCGGCCGCACGGTGCCGGCCGCCGGCGGTGCCTACTTCCGGATCCTGCCGCCGCAGCTCGTGCATGCCGCGCTCGCGGCGGCCGAGTCGCGCGGCCATCCGGGGACGTTCTACATCCATCCCTGGGAGTGGGACCCCGGCCAACCGCGGCTCGACGTCCCGCTCCTCACGCGCATCCGCCACTACGCTGGCCAAGGCGGCGTGATGGCGCGGCTCGACCGGCTCTTCCGCCGGTTCCGCTTCACCTCCTTCCGCGCGGGCGCACCGGAACTCGCCGGCCGATGACCCTCCCCGACGCCCCCACACAGCACCTGCAGGTCGTCCCGCTCGACGATGCCAACCGCGCCGCCACGGTGGACTTCCTCCGCGGCAACGACGACCGACCGCGCGGGCGCGCCTTCGAGCGTTGGCGATACTCCGACGGGCCCTCGATGGAGGCGCTCATCGCGCTCGCGGGCGATCGATGCGTCGCGACGATGTTCTCGATGCGGCGCCGCTGGCTGACGCCGGGGGGCCCGGTCGAGGCGCTCGAACCGTTCGAGTGGCACGCGAGCGAGGCGTGGCGGGCGCAGGCCCCGGGCTTCCGCATCGTGCGGCAGCGCATGCGCGAGCCGCGCCCGATGATCGCCGTCGCCGGCACGGACCAGGCCGCGGACCTCCTCCGGAAGCTCAAGTGGGCCGAGGTGACCTCGGCGTACAAGTACGCGCTCCCCCTCTCGGGTCGGTGGCTCGCGATGCGCGGGCGCGGGCCGGCGGTCTGCGCGGCGTTCGACCGGGTCGGGCCGTTCGTGTTCGCGCCGCGCCGGGTGCGCGAGGCCGGCCTCGAGGTCGAGGTGGCCGGCGCGTATGCCGAGGAGGTACCCGCCCTGGCGCGCACGCAGCGGCGCTTCGCGCTGATGCGCGAGCCGGATCCGGTCACGTGGGCCTGGCTGCAGCGCGCGCCGGCGTCGGTCGGGCACTACGTCGCCTTCCACGCGCGCCGCGGCGGACGCCTCATCGGCTGGGGCACGGGACGGGTGTTCCAGAACGGCGCGGTGCGCGTCGGTGAGCTGCTCGAGGTCTTCTGCGTCGATGCGCACCGAGACGCGACGGCGGGACTCGTCCGCGAGATGAGCGCCGTGCTGGCGGGCTTCGGCGTGGACGCACTGGTGGCGACCACCACCTGCCCCGACATGACCACGGCGTTGCGTGCACTCCGGTTCCGGCCCGATGACATCAGGCCGGTGCTCGCGTGGTGGGGGCCGGGCGGCGTTCCCGCCGGCCCGATCCTGGTCGACGGTGCGATCGGCGACCACGCATTCTATCCGGTGCCGCCGGCTGCGGCCGCCGCGTGGCTGGAGGGCGGCGCAGCCACCCCCTGATGCGCCGTCCCGCCCGGCGCGTGGCGCGTCGGGTCAGGGTGCCGGCGTCACCCCAGATACCGCGCGACCAGCACGCGCGGTTGGCCCTCATGGTCAGCCACGGTGCGCACGTCCGCGTAGGCGCCGCCCTGCGCCAGGCGCTTCGCGACCGACGGGGCCTGGCCGAGCCCGACCTCGAACGCGAGCCAGCCGCCGCGGCGCAGCAGCCGCGGCGCCTCCGCGACGAGC
>JAIBBJ010000088.1 GCA_019694735.1 Gemmatimonadaceae bacterium
ACCGCCGCCGTGCGGGACGACCTGCGCGGGCGATACGAGGTGTACATGCGCGAGCGCCACATCCCCGACGTCCTGCAGACGGGACTCTTCCTCGGTGCGCAGCTGCTGCGCACCGACGATGGGCGCTACCGCACGCGTTACGATCTCGAGGACCAGGCGCAGCTCGAGCGCTACCTCACGACGCACGCGCCGCGGCTCCGGGCCGACGTCGTGGCGCACTTCCCCGACGGCCTCGAGTTCACCCGCGAGGTATGGACCGGCCTGATGCGCTGGCCGCACTGATGCCCGTCCCCCGCCGCGCCGCCGCGCGCCGTCGCGCGACCTCCGCCGTCCTGCTCACCGTCGCGCTGGCGGTCGGGGCGTCGGATGCGTCGGCGCAGGCGCCGAGCCGGGCGGCCGACGCGCACGAGCGGGCGCGCGAACTGGTCGTGGTGGCGCACGGGATGGGCCGGTCGCCGATCTCGATGTGGCCGCTGACGAAGGCGCTCGAGGCCGCGGGGTACGACGTCATGAACTTCGGCTACTCGAGCTACTGCTGCACGATCGCCGAGATCGGCGAGCAGCTGCGGCGCGAACTCGCGGACAACGTCCGACCCTACCACACGAAGGTCCACTTCGTGGGGCACAGCCTCGGGAACATCGTGATCCGCTACGTGCTGACGCGCGACACGCTCCCGCCGCGCGTGGGCCGTGTGGTGATGCTCGCACCGCCCAATCAGGGCGCCAACGCGGCGAACACGTTCTCGCCATTCACCGGCTGGCTGCTCAAGCCCGTGGCGGAGCTGCGCGCCGACTCCACCGCGACCGTGCGGAAGCTCCCGCGGGTCCAGGGGGTGGAGATCGGCGTGATCGCCGCCCGCGACGACCGCACGGTGAAGCTCCCGGAGACACACCTCGCCGAGGAGTCGGCGCATCTGGTGGTCGGCGGCGGCCATTCGTTCATCATGCGTCGGGAGGACGTGAAGCAGCAGGTCGTCGCATTCCTGCGCACGGGCCAGTTCCTGAGCGGCCCGATCGAGACCGACGAGTGGTGGTGAGCCTGGAAGCGCCCGTGCTACTGTATGACGGCGACTGCGCATTCTGTGCCCGCAGCGTGCGCTTCCTGCTCGAGCACGATCCTGATGGCACGGCACGGGTGGCGGCCCGCGAAGGGCCTGCCGGGCGTGCGCTCCTCGCCGGACACCCGGATGCGCGGTCGGCCGATTCCCTCGTGTGGGTCGAACGCCGCACGACTGGCGCGCGCGCGCTCGTGCGATACCGGGCGCTCCTGGCGATCGGGCGCTACCTCGGCGGCGGGTGGCGTGTCCTCGCCGCGTTCGGCCGGGCGATCCCCCCCAGCATCGGTGACCACGCGTACGACGTCATCGCCCGGCACCGGCGCCGGCTGGCGGGCCCGGGCGCGTGCGTGGTGTTCACCCCCGCAGAGCGTCGGCGCGTCCTCGACTGACCCGTTGTCGTCGAGGGGCGTCTTGCGGAGCCGCGTACCAGGCCGGATCTTCGCGCGCATCGGCCCTCGGGTCGCCCCCACCCGCACGCGGAGCCTCCGATGCGCGCCCTGCCGATCGTCCTGCTCGTCACGCTCGGCGTCGCGCCGGCCTCGCGGGCGCCCGCGCAGGCGGCGCCCGGCGCCGCGATCCGGCTCGGCCCCGTGGAACGCCGGCCCCGGCTCGCGGCCGACGCCGACACCAACGACGCCGGCGCGTACTTCGCGCACGCGTCGCGCCTGCTCGGCGAGAATCCCTCGGAGGCGGCCACGGCCTTCTACTGGGCGGCACGCCTCGATCCGAGCTCCGCCGAGGCGCTCGACGGCCGACGTGTCTCGATGCTGATGCGCAAGTATCCCCTGCTCAAGATGTACATGGAGGGGGGGCGCCGCGCGCGGCAGAACAAGGACCTCAAGTCGCTCGACTCGCTCGCGATGCGCGCGGTGCGTCTCGATCCGCTGTACTACCGGAAGTATGACCTGCCGGCGCTGATGGAGTACTACCGGTCCATGCTGCGGCAGGACTATCCGAACGCGTCGGCTGCAGACATCAACGGCGCGATCCGCGACTACCTCCAGGGCGGCTCGCCGTACATGCGCGGCTGGGTGGCCTACTCCGAGGGCCGGTTGGGCGATGCGCTGACGGCGTATGCGGACGCGATGAAGCGGGTGAAGAACAAGGGATTCCTGCTGACCGAGACGGCGCGCGTGCTGGCGCTGCAAGGGTTGCTCCCGTCGGCGAATGACAGGTTCCGCGAGGCGGCCGTGGAGCTGGCGAAGGTCGAGGAGGATAGGGACGAGGACGTCGTCTTCTACAACGATCGCGCGCTCGTGGAGCACTCGCGCGGCGTGATCTTCGCGAAGCTGGGGCAGGCGGACTCGGCGCGCGCCGCGCTCGGCCGCGCCATCACCGAGGACCTGTCGTACTTCATGGCGCACGTGGAGCTCGGACGGCTCGCGATCACGCAGCATGACACGGCGACGGCCGTGGCCGAGCTCGGCCTCGCCGCCGAGCTCGCGGCCGACGAGCCATGGGTCCACTACCTGCACGGCAGCACGCTGGTGGCAGCGGGCCAGCATGCCGACGCGGTCGCCCCGCTGCGGAAGGCGATCACACTGGAGCCGCTCTATGCGGCCCCGTACTTCTCGCTCGGGCAGGCGCTCGAGCGCACCGGCGACACGGAGGCCGCGCGCCAGGCCTACCTCGGCTATCTGCAGCGGTCGCCGCGCCGGGAGATCCAGAGTCGGCAGCAGGCGAATGAGCGCGCCGCGTCGCTGGCACCGTGAGGACGCAGCCGACGGGCGCCCCGCCGTGCCGCCGCGGGGCGCGTCTCC